>NZ_JARTJQ010000040.1:0-33408 GCF_036225245.1 Weizmannia sp. CD-2023 | reverse complement strand
TCTCCATCCTTTTTGGTATCATTACAGACTTTATACCCGAAAAAGGACCAAAAAATTGAGCAAAGATGATTAGTTCATCTTATATAATAAGTTCAATTAACATCGCTGTGAATGCAACAGGCTTTTTATATCTCCTTACCTTTATTTTTACGATGATCGCGTTTTTTATTTCTAGAAAAAAATCTACTCACGAAGAAAGATCAGCGCAGTTTTTAACTCCTTTTTATCCATTTTTACCAGCATTAGCTCTAATGATCAGTCTTTGTTTATTAGTTCCAGTTGGTGGGTCAGGCTTTTTTTCAGGATTGATATGGATATCAATTGGCTTGGGGATCTATTTCATGCGAACTAAATCGATTAAGGACACTAGTAGGATAAGAGTAAAAGAAAAAGAGGTTAATACATCGTCAATAAAGTAATGTTACTACTGAAAGTTGCAGATGCAAATGATGAAACTTAAAAAACACCTTGAGGGAATTAAACCATATAATAGTAGGAATGCCAATAGAAGAGGTCCAAAATTTGTATGGACTTAATGATGTAGTAAAGTTGGCTTCCAATGAAAATCCATATGGTTGTTCTCAAAACGTTCAAAAGGTCATTATAACAGAACTCAATAAACTATCCCTCTATCCGGATAGCCGAGCAGATCAATTAAGAGAAAAACTGGCTAATCATCACATAGGGCTAAATCATGATCAGTTTATCTTTAGAAATGGAACGGATGAGTTAATTCGAATGATAATGTAGGGCAACCTGGTTCAGCCTGGATGATAAGGGAGAAAAAGTACCGGAACAAGAAGAGATCATCCGCCATTTTGAAACATCAGTCCCCTATTATCCCTATTATATCGAGATCAAAAATTCAGGCAGTGAAATGGTACAGAAACTTATAGAAGTTCTTTGCCCCCATGACTTAATCGGGAAAAACAGCCGTGAGGGGCAAGTTGTTATCGAGTCTTTTCGCAAAGAGCCTGATTGCTTTCCATAAAAAATATCCTTGGATACAGAAATGATCCAGTTGGCGATCCGAAGAAATGAACTTTGATGAAGTGAAATCCTATGCGAATGAAATCAGCCCGAGTCTGAACATTTGAGTGAAACTTTTGTCAAACACGCACACGATAACGGGCTGTCCGTTCACGTTTGGACTGTAGACAACCGGGAAACGAAACAAAAACTGCAAAAATGGCAAGTCGATGCCACCTTCGCAGATTGTACGCAATTGGTGAAGGAATAAGATAAAGGCATTTTCGCGCCACACCATTAGTCGGAAACATTTTTTGTTCAATTTACACAATAATCAGGACTTGACTTCCAAAGCCTCACTCAAGGGGATATTTTTTATTTTGGCAGAGGCTCTTAAAAAGGCTGCCACTTTAATTTCACTGCTTCTTTGAAACGATTCTCCACCTCTTGCCAATTGACAACATGCCACCAGTTTTCAATGTATTTCTTTCTTTCATTTTTGTATTGGAGGTAGTAGGCGTGTTCCCATACATCCAGAACAAGTAGCGGTATGACATCCCATTGGCTGAGATTTTGATGTTTTTCAGCCTGCAGAATTTCAAGCCGCCTTGCACGTGGGGACCAGACCAATATGGCCCATCCGACACCTTCCACCTGATTTGCTGCCTCTGAAAAATGTTTTTTAAAATGAGCAAAGCCACCAAACGTTTGCCGGATTGTTCTCTCTAAATCTCCCTTCGGCTCCCCTCCGCCATTGGGGCTCATTATATTCCAAAAAAGGGTGTGCAAATAATGGCCGGCACCGTGAAAAGCAGCTTCTCTTTCCCAATGCTTAAGGAGCCCGTAGTGATTGGTTGCCCGGGCTTTTTGCATTTCTTTTTCTGCTCTGTTTAAACCATCCACATAGCTTTGATGATGTTTATCATGATGCAGCCTCATTATTTCACGCGCGATATAGGGTTCCAATGCATCATAAGCGTACGGAAGCGGCGGAAGGGTATGCCCGCCAATTGGCACCACATCCTTCAGGGCCGCTGCACCGCCATTTCCATCCGGCTTAGCAACACTGCTTTTTCCCAAAAAAGAATTGAATTGCGTATACAATTTGTTCGCCCGGTTGTAAATATCCGCATCCTGCAAAGGTTCTTTGGTTGAAAGAAGTTTTTGGAATTCGCGGAGATTTTCCTGCCATTCATCCAACCTTTCTTTCTGGACGTTTTCCCGCAATACATCTTCAGATTTATGAAAAGTCTTTGCGATCTCTTCACTCCACTGTTTTAATGACGCACGATATTCTGACAATGAAGGCCCTCCCCAATATTAGTCGTTCATAATATATGCCGGATAACGGAAAGGTTGAATGCCTTTCAAACATTCAATCGTGCAAGAACAGGATGCTGATTGCACAAGGGCGGAACCGCTTGATCTTTTCATCGAGATCGTTTTGATAAATGGAGATTGTTTTTTCATTAAATTGTAGAAAAGGAGAGCAGAAAGGATATTGCTATTTTTTTAAAAAAGAAATACCATTAGCCTTGGTATATGTTGGTAAGCGGGGAGTATTCATATAGAAAGAAGGTTCATCACATTTTGGACACACATTATGTTCCATCAAGATTTAACGTATTATCTCGTACGGATGATCATGGCATGATTTTATACAATAGTTATACAGGAGCTATTGTCAGTTTTTCAGAAGACGAAAAGCCCGAAGTCATGGCTTGTCTGAAAAGGGCCGGGATTACGGAATTGGATTCGGATGTTAAAAAGTCTTTATATGATCATGGTTTTATCGTTCCCGGCCATGTGGATCAAAAACGGAGGGCATTGTTCCTGCATGAATCCATGCACCGAACAGATATGATGCACCTGATTCTGTTGGTAACGGAAGCCTGCAATTTCCGCTGTACATACTGTTATGAAAAATTTGAGCGCGGGAAAATGAAACCCGGGATTGTTAATGGTGTAAAAGCACTCGTAAAAGACAGGGCCGGCACATTGTCAAACTTACATATCAGCTGGTTCGGCGGTGAACCGCTGTTGCAAATGCCTTTAATTGAGGACTTGTCCCATACGTTTTTATCCATTGCGCAGGAAAACCAGATTCAGTATTCTGCCGATGTTGTCACGAATGGCTATTTTTTAACAAAAGAAGCATTTGAAAAATTGCTTTCCTGGAATGTCCGGCAGTTCATGGTGACCATTGACGGTGTTGGTGAAATGCATGACCGGACCCGGCATCTGGCTGGCGGCGGCGGTACTTTTGATCAAATTATCGAAAACCTGAGGGCGGTAAAAGAATGTAGTGCGGATTTTGATTTCACGATCCGCGTGAATTTCGACCAGGAAAATATAAAGGAAATCAGCAATCTGATTGCCTGCTTAAAAGCCTACTTTGCACATGATAAGCGCTTTGGCCTCTTTTTCCATCCGGTGGGCAGATGGGGAGGGGAGCATGATGATGAACTTCCGATTTGCAACCACATTATTTCCAATCAAAAGATTTGGGAATTTACCGAAGAAGCTGTCGATGGAGGGCTTGGCATGAGTTCCCTTATATCAGGATCCATGATGCCAACTGCTTCCGTCTGCTATGCAGCCAAACCAAATTCATTTGTGATCGGTGCTGACGGACAATTATATAAATGTACGACCTGCCTTGATGAGGAGATCAATAAAGTGGGCAAACTCCATGAAGATGGTAGCTTAGCAATTGATTTTGACAAACTTGCCACATGGGTAACATCAGGAGAAGAAACCGACTCCGGCTGCCAGTCATGCTTTTTCCGGCCGGCATGCCAGGGAAACCACTGCCCGTACTACCGGATGCTAACCGGAGAAAAACCTTGTCCCTATGAAAAGAAAAATATGAGAAAAGTATTATCTCTGATTTGGAAAGACAGTTTACAAGAGACATAATACCGTGTTCCGGCAATATCCGTCTGATTCATCTGAAGCGGTGAAAGGTGGTGAGAAAGAATGAAAGTGATTCGTCCTGCAAAATCTCCTGTTGAAAATGCTGCATCCGGCAGAATTATGAAATCCATACCGGGAAACTTAAAATAAGTTGGTTCCCGGCCTCAATGGGTGCATTATCTGTATCATATTGATGCAGTAAATGTGTCCAATGTAAAAAAGAAACCTGTTACAGCAGAATCTATGTCTGACAGGTTTCTTTTTTATAATTTTGCAGTCAAACAGGAAGAAAAAGAGTTTAAACACTGATTCAAGTAACGGCGTATGGTGAGGAGATTCATGTACCTATCGTTTATCTTGTTTGCAATTGGTCTGCTGCTGCTGAATCAGGTGTGTAGGGGAAATGGGATGACGCGCACTTTCACTTAAGTGTATGCTGACTGGCGAATACATTTAGAAAGAGGTCTTCCCATAGAGAATATCATAACAAGGAATTTCTCTTTTTTTAGGACGCTGAAACTTAAAAGCGTAAAGTCAACAACCCAACCATGATCCTATTCACCCCCTCTTTCTTTCTAAAGTTACACAGCCAAATGGTTTACACTGTTAACTATCTGAAAAGAAAGGGACAGCGACAAGAGAAGATAAATGAAAAAAGCACGGTTTTGATACCGTGCTTTAGGTTCATGAATGGTTTTCTTCCACCAATTTCTTATGGGCGCTGCTTCCTACCGTTTTGGCGGCTGTAGCAGGATTCACTTTAACGGGATACTGATTTTGCAATTTGTATGTGACAATACGTCTGACGGATTCGTCAATTCGTGACTCCTTGATTTCCCCGGAGCGGACAGCGGAAAGAATGCCTTGGTAGACGGCTTTCTGATGTTCATATTCATGGCAGACAAGCAAAATGTCGACGCCAGCTTTTACTGCTTCCTTCCCCAATTTCTGAAACGAATAATGATTGCTGACGGCGCCCATTTCGAGGTCATCGGATATGACAATGCCCTGGTATTTTAAGCGATCCCGCAAGAGACTCTGGATAATGGCAGGGGAAATGCTTGCCGGTTTCACCGCATCGTAAGCGGGATATTTCACATGGGTGACCATCACGAAAAATCGGCTGCCGTTTTCATTCTGGATCATTTTTTTGAATGGGACCATGTCTGTTTGTTCCAGTTCCGTGCGGCCGGCCTGCACCGTTGAGGTATCAAGATGCGGGTCGGTCTTTGCCCGGCCATTGCCGGGAAAATGCTTCAAAACAGCTGTGACACCTGCATCATTAAGCCCTTTTACAGCCATTTGCCCAAACTGGTACGTTTTAAGCGGGTCGCTGCCAAATGAGCGGCTGTCCTGATCTGATACATCAAGGACCGGTGCAAAATCGAGGTGGATCCCCATTGCAGCCAGCTCGCTGCCGTTTATTTTTGCGATATTGTAAGTGCCCCGTGCAGTGGCCGACTTTCCAAGTACTTGTTGGGATGGGATTGGCGAAACTTTGCTTCTCATCCGCAAAATTTCTCCCCCCTCTTGGTCAGTGCCGAAAAGGAGGGGGAGGTGATGGGGCTGGCCGGCTGCGGCGGTATGCTGCAAGGTGTTGCTCAGTTCAGCAACTTGCTTTGGCGATTGCATATTGCGGTCAAAATAGATCACACCACCAATTTTTTGCTCCCGGATTAAGTTGTTGATAGCGTAATCTGGTTTAGTACCGTAAAAGCCAACCATCATCATTTGCCCGATTTTTTCTTTTAGTGTCATCTTCTTGACAAGTGCATCGGCTTGCTCGCTAATATTTACCGGATTATTGTCCGGAGTCCTTTCAACTTCTGACGCCACCGGTTTTTGCACCGTTTCTTTCGCGCGTGCCGGTTTCGGGTTTTCGCTTTTTCTGCCGTGTTGTAAGGCTGCGACCACCCCTGCAACCACAATCACACAACATAATAAAAAAGAAATTTTTTTCATGGTTTCAAGTTCTTTCTACTTAATTTGTTTGCTTAATGCTGGAGTTGCCTAATTTCCATTCGCCGTTTTCTTTAACAAGGTTCCATGTGCCCTTAAAATGCTTGACCGTTTTGTTTCCGTCTTTTTCATCAGTTGAAACGAGATAGATGCTGGCCGTTGCCTTGTTGCCGTTGATCGCGTCGACACTGACGGTTACATCATTGGAAACATTGCTTTCAACGCCGGATTCCCATTTGTCAAAATCCATTTTTGACTGGCGTTCAGCGGAGAACATATCGTATGCTGCATCATAGAAGCCATTTGAAATATCCGTGTAATGTTCTTTGATGGTGGAAATGATATCAGCTTCATCCGTATCGCCTGACCCATTATTGCTGTCACCAATGTCATCCGCGAGCGATAAACCTGGAAATGTAAAATCAACCTCGTCCGTATCATCTTTAATAGTAACCGTATTGCTTTTTTTCGAACCAAGGTTGGTATCGAGTTTCGCGAAAAGTTTCATCGATCCGTCTGTTGAAACAGGACCGAACGTATCGATATCACGCAGTTTTTTCCCTGTACTTTTATCATTGACATACAAAACAGCGTCATCGTAATCGGAATAAATCGTGATCATCTGGCCCTCCAAGTCAAGATCGGCTGTCAGATTTTGGTTTTCAGCCTCGCGCGGATCCAGTTCATCCGAATCCGATACCGTTGTATATGTGCTTGGGCGTGTCGCCTTCACTTTATGAATGGCAGGCAGATATGGGCCGTATGTATATGTCTTATCCTTTTTTATTTTATCTTGTTTTACGTTGTCAATATAAACTGTTGCGTTGCTCCGGTTGCTTCTAACTTTAATAAAAAGTGGTTTGGCTCCAATGCCGTAGCGGTCAAAAATCAGCCACTTTTTCCCGGCCTTTTTAACCGAAAAAAGATCGTTTGATTTGCTGATATTCGTTCCGCTTTCTTCCATAGAAGAAGCTTCACTGCGGAGACTTTTGGACAACGATAAAAACATGTCTGGGTTCTTTTTATAATAGTCGATCACTTGCTGGGCGGAATTTTTATCCGCTTTTACCTCGTTTTGGCTATTGTTCAGTATCGACGCGACCTTTTCCGCCTGGTTCTTTTGAATGGCTGAGATAAATTGCTCAGCGGTTTTGGAAGGCTTGCTCATGGCCTGGACAGTTTTAAAACCGGCAAAACCAAGTGCAAGGACCAGTACAACGGCAAGAGCCACCCATTTCGTATAGGGCGGCAGCTGTTTCAGTTTTGCCCCTGTATTGGATCTCGTGCCCGTTTCTTCTTTACGAAGCTGGCTACTCTCCCCGCTGGCAGCCGCTGTTTCCCGTTTTGAAGCTTCAACAGACGCACCGCAGTGGGTACAAAATGTCTGGCCGGGCTTTAGTTCATGCCCGCATTGTTTACAATAACGCATAATCCTCCCCCTTTTGGATGAATGTAGATTTAGGACTTTTTATAAGGATATCTACCAATATATTACATGATTTGTTACTTTTCTACCATAAATTTTTACAGTTTTTTTATAAATTTTATCTTGATTTTCAATTTCTTTCATATTATGGTAAAGAAGAAACAATAAAAAATAGGAGGCACATTTATGGGGGAGATTCAAGAAAGAGTAGGGGAAGGATTGAATAAGATCCAGGATCAAATTTATCAAGGCAAGCAAAAACTGCAAACTGTACAGCAACTCAGCCGCTTGCAAAAACAAATGCAGGAGACGGGTGCCAAGCGTGCGGCATACATCCTCCAGCTGGGCGAAGAGGCCTATCGGGAAATACGCAACGGCAGTCGTGCAGATCCAAAGTGGCTGAAAATGGCTAAACCAATTGCCGCTCTCGATAAAACTCTTTATCATATCAAACAAGTTGTCCAGGAATTAAATGGCGGATCTGAGCAAGGTTTTTCCTGTCCGAATTGCGGCGCGCCGCTTACGGTTCATGATAAATTTTGCGGGTCGTGCGGTGCCAAAGTCGAGTTGCAGAAAAAAGAGAAATCTGCCACAGTAACCTGCCCGTCTTGTGAAGAACAGAATATAGCCGGTGCACATTTTTGCACTTGCTGCGGAACGAAACTTGAACCGGCCCAAGAGGGGGAAGCATGACAATGTATTGCAGAACATGCGGTACTGATAACCCTGAATTAAACAATTACTGTTGGTGGGACGGCACAGTTTTAGAGAACGAGGCCCCGTCTTTAAAATTTGTCCAATCCGAAACGCGTTTCTGCTCAGGCTGCGGGCACCCGATTGAAGAGGCCGGACAATATTGCCCGCATTGCGGTACGGCGCTGTTTCATTATGAAGCTTCAGCAGTGGCCAGTTTGAACAAGGAAACACCGTTTAAGAGTGATGAACGCGCAAAATTTAAATTGCAGGCATTTTCCACCGGTTTTATAAAAAAAGCCATAATTCCCGCAGTCCTTGCTTTTATCATCATGTTGGCATTATCCGGTATCACCGCGTTCATTACGCGGACTTCTTATCAGGATCTTTCTGCAATTTTACAATCCGATGAGCTGGAAGATTTGCTTGGTCAAACTGATATCTCGAAGCATCCCTTTATTTTCAACTATCAAAATACCGTGATGTCCGCTCATGCCGCACATCCGGTGTTTTCAGTGGAGGGCGAGGGGAGCGGCGTCGCATCGGGAAGCATTGAGTTTGCCTATGCTTTCAATTTCTGGCTGCTCTTGCTGATCCCGATTATTTCCACATTTGCAGCAGGGGTTTTCTATCAGCGGAAACATGGAACGGCTACCGTTGCTGAAAAACTTTATCCGGCGCTTGCCATTGGTGTTTTTTACACTGTTCTGGCTGTAATCCTCAGTCTGTTTTGCCGGAATACATATGAGCCGGTGGCCGGGGCTGCTGTCAAATTCCATTTACATTATGCGGTATTTGGCCTGATCGTGGCATCCCTTATCATTGGTTGCTTGTTTAGTTTGTTAGGTATGCTGTTTGCCATTGATTACCGTCATATGTTGAAACATCTTGCACGGGAAATCCCGTTTGGTGCGGAAATCTGCGAAGCCGTCCGGACTTTTGCATTTGGTCTGGGTGCCGTTACCATAATTTCAATCATTGTGGTAGCTGTAAAAATCCACAAATGGCTCGGCCAGCTCGAAATGGAAATTCCCCATTTTCATTTCAGTGTAGGAAAAATCCTTTATACTGATATACTTGCCGGCTCGCAAATGGGGTCTTATGTGTTGGGGCTCCTCCACTTTGCACCGCTCCAATACAAGTTGGGAACGGAAGGGCAGCATACTGTTTCCTATTCTTTACTCGGCGGGCTGAAGGGGACGGGAGATTATGGCGGATTAACGATGCTTTTGACGGGTGCGCATGATTTTTCCGTTTGGCTTTGGATTGCCGCCATTATTCCAATTGGATTGCTCATATATGCTGGGTGGAGACTGATGAAAATGAATGGCATACTTTCTTACCGATCGATTGCCGTTTTGAGTTTGGTCTATAGCCTTTGCTTGTTTATGCTGATGCTGGTTGTCCGTTTTTCAGCAGAAGGGACATATTTGGCATCCTATCAATTCTCGTTTGGTTTATCGCCGTTAAGAGTATTTATTTCCAGCTACATATTGTCGTTTGCCAGTGTGCTTGTCGGCAGAGCCATTTATCTTTCTACAAATACTGGAAGACAACAATAAAAGGGGGAAAACCTCATGCAAGACGAGTTTAAGGCTCAGACAAGTACGGGTAGTAATGGAGATGCAAAATTTTGTACCCATTGCGGCACGCAAGTAGAAAAGGGAGACAAGTTTTGTCCGAGCTGCGGCAAACCATTGGAGCCCGGGCAAACACGGCCATCGCAGCACGCAACTGCATCGGTTACCAAACTTTTGCAGAAATTAAATAAAAAGGTTGCCCTGATTGTAGCGGCAATTGTGGTGTTGACTTTAGCGGGTATTCTGATTCATCATGCGAATTCTCCTTTTCATAAAGCAAAAGGATACTGGTATGATTCGGACGATGAAAATTACGGGATTGAATTCAAACCGGATGGAAAAAAACAGATGGCTATCACGACTTATGAAGAAGGTAAGATTTCGAATACTGACCATGTTTATGTTTCATCTTATGAAAAAGACACCATTCATTTAAAAGACCCACAAGATGAAGAATATACCGTTGTAATGAAACTGGAAGGCAGTTCGCACATGTCGCTATCCTATGTAGATGAAGACGGCGAACTCGCAGATGATGTTATACATCTTGTAAAGATGGACAAATAAGCTGAACAGTTTGCACGGAGGACTAAAACAATGCTCAAGAGGTTGCAAAAGCTTCTTGTGCATTGTTTTTTTAAGAAAGATTTTTTTGCTTTCCGCTTTACCGCAGCCCAGGTTCCTACCGCCATAACAGCTACACCATTGGATGGTTGTTTGCCTGCATATATTAACTATTAACTTTCTCCGCAGCCAGTCTTTGTTCGTGCTTAAAAGGATTTCTCGTTGTAAGACATCTAATAAAATTCCTATTTTTGATTGTCTTCATTTAGATCCCTCTTATTTATTATGATGGTTAAAGTGGGCTTTTTCTTTGAGGCAACGAATGTAATGCTTTTTTATATTTGAGCATTGTTACTTGATTTTCCAGCCAGCTTATCTTTATTCTGCAAATTCTTTCTATAATCCTTACGAGTCATATTTGTAGGCCAAACGCTTAATGTATATTTGATACCATCTTTGACCCGGATATTAAACTTATCGTCTACAATTTGGGTGGATGCTGATGGAAAGACAGCGATTTTAGAGTTTTCAAATCCATATCTATCTATACCTAACAAAAACCTTTTTTGATCTGTTGCATGATTAATAATTTTTACTTTTAAAGTGAATTCAGGAAAAGAACCTTCAGTTTTTGATTGACCACTGCCAATACTACCCGTCTTTAGTTTAGATGTAGTACATCCATTTGTCATTAGTATTATTAATGATATAGAGGTTAAAAATATCAAAAATGCTTTAATTTTAAATCCTCCTTCTTCGATATAAATGGTTTTACTGTGCATTAATACTATACGAAATTGAATGAATTTTATAATTTAAAGTTCCTGCACCCCAAGGGTTTCAGAACACATAAAAGGAAGTACCTCCCCAAGTCTTGTTTAATGGTAATTGTCAAGAAAACCAAAAAGACAGGAGGGACTTCCCTTTGACCATTATACGACAAATAAGTTTTTTTGGCATCCAGGAATTATATGAAATGGAGCCTACCCATCGTTACGATGCCATTTTTTCAGATATAAATTTGGAAAAAATCTGCCATGCCATCTCTAAAAAATCCAATCTTGGCGCATCAGAAAAATTAAACTATGCAGCCATGGTGATCTCTGTTTTCATTCAGATTGTTGAACGAATCCCAACGATCCTTTGTGAAACGGCTTAATGAAGATATTGCTTTTAAACAAAACTGAGGCTTTCTTCTATCAGACCATATACCTTCTGAGGCTTCTTATTTCTTATTCCCGGTCAACAGGTTTACTGTATGGGATGCCAATCCGTGATTGCGTACAATAAAAGGAATGAACCGGAATCAGAGGGCTTTGATAAAAATATTCTTATCGTTATGACACTACGACGCCAAGTATGAAACACTGAAGTACACCCGGCAAAAAAATGTGCAGACTAATCTATGGTTTCCAAGTTTAGAAAAAGACAAAGGTGAATTCCAAAATCTTTCTGGTTTTCCAGAATACCATTATAATAGAGAAATAAGCAATGATTAGGAGAGGATGTTAACGTTGAGTGAATATCACATTCCGGAGAAGGTCCAGATATTTGGAAAAGATATTCGGAAAGAGCAATTGAAGTATCATCATAAGAGAACAGCTGTGACAAAGGCATTTACTTTCGATGCTGCCCATCATTTGCATTTGTATGAAGGAAAATGCAAAAGCTTGCACGGCCATACATACAAAGTAAAAATAACATGCAGTGCGTACTTAAATGAAATTGGCATCAGCATAGACTTTGGCGATCTGAAAAAGATATTTCAGGAAGCGGTTGAGGAAAAACTGGATCACCAATATTTAAACAACGTTCTTCCGCCAATGAACACCACTGTGGAAAATATGGTGGTCTGGATGTGGGAAGAGATTGAAAACCGGCTTAACCGGCAAAAAGATTACAAAGACCGGGGAGCGAGATTGGAAGAACTGGTACTCTATGAAACACCAAAAAGTTATGCAACGATGAAACGGGAATGGATGGAGGAAGAAACAGATGGCAAGTAAAATTCCGGTGATCGAAATATTTGGTCCAACGATACAAGGGGAAGGAATGGTCATCGGAAAGAAAACCATGTTTGTCCGCACGGCCGGGTGTGACTATGCCTGCAGCTGGTGTGATTCTGCCTTTACCTGGAACGGGGAGGAAAAAAGCCGGATTGCGCTGATGACGGCAGAGGAGATCTTCCGGAAGCTGAAAGAAACAGGAGGGGAAAACTTCAGCCATGTCACGATTTCGGGAGGCAATCCACTTTTGTTGAAAGGCCTTGGCGAACTGGTTGATTTGCTGAAAACGCATCATATCCGCACAGCAGTTGAGACACAGGGATCACGCTGGCAAAATTGGCTTCCGGACGTTGATGATGTGACCATTTCGCCAAAACCGCCGAGTTCCGGCATGCACACAGATTTTGAGGCTTTGGATTGGATGATTGGCCAGTTAACAATGGCGGGGAGCCATTTTTGCTTAAAAATTGTTGTTTTCGACGAGGAGGATTTTGATTACGCCAAAAAGATCCATAAACGCTATCCGCCTGTTCCCTTCTATTTACAAGTCGGCAATCCGGATGTTACTTTGCCTGACCGGGATGCATTAGCGAAAATGCTGACCGGAAGATATGAATGGCTGATCAATCTGGCCTTGCAGGCAGAAGAAATGAATGATGCTTATGTCCTTCCCCAATTGCATGCATTGGTGTGGGGGAACAAACGGGGCGTATAAGAGAAAAGGGCCGGCCTGCGCACGCAGGGCAGCCCCTCTTTTTCTCACACATGCTGGCTTGCGGCCGGGTTCGCGTCGGGTTTTACTGCCTTTTTATCTTTCATCCGGCTGTAGATGTTTGCGAGCAACGAACCAGACAAATTATGCCAGACGCTGAAAATCGCGCTCGGGACGGCGGCAAGCGGGGAAAAATGCGCGGTAGCAAGCGCTACCCCGAGCCCGGAATTCTGCATGCCGACTTCCATCGAAACCGCTTTTTGCTTGGCAAGGTCCATCCCGCACAAACGGGCGAAGAAAAAGCCGATGATAAACCCGAGCAAGTTATGCAAAATAACGACGGCAAAAACGAGTAAAGCCGTTTGTGCAATTTTTTCGGCGCTTCCGGCGACCACTCCCGCTACAATCAGCACAATTGCCACAACCGAGACAAGCGGCATCGCTTTTGCGCCGGCGCGCGCCTGTTTGCTGAAAAACCTTTTCGCGATAAATCCGAGCAAAAGCGGCACAATGATCACTTGCACAACCGAAAGGAATAAAGACCATACACTGACATGCACCCATTTGCTGGCAAACAGCAGGATTAACAGCGGTGTGACAATCGGCGCAAGAATCGTGGACACGGAGGCGATCGCAACAGCAAGCGCCACATTGCCGCGTGCAAGAAACACCATTACGTTCGAAGCCGTGCCGCTCGGGCAGCAGCCGACAAGGATGACGCCGATTGCAATATCTTTCGGTAAGTTGAGCCCGACTGCAAGCAGAAAAGCGATAAGCGGCATGATGACAAAATGGCCGACCACGCCGAGCGCCACCTCAAGCGGCTTTTTGAAAACTTCTTTAAAATCTGATAATTCAAGCGTCAACCCCATGCCAAACATGACAATTCCCAATAAAGGTACGATATAATTCCCGATCCACGCAAAATGCTGCGGTAAAAAATAAGCGATGACTGCAAAAATCAGCACCCATACGGTGAACGTTTTCCCTGCAAACGCGCTGATTTTTTCTAAAGTTGCCATGTGAAGACCTCCAAATATAAATTGTTTTCTAAAATGATAGAATATCTGACAAAATAAATCAAGGCAGCCATTTCAATATTTTGGGATTTATTTAGATCATTCGTTTCCGAAAACATTTTTTCACCAAAAAAACAGCGCAATGCCTGGGCCTGCGCTGTTTACAACATATTCCGTGTTTTTCATGCATCCTTCGTTTTTTTCATGGCCAGCACTTTGTCGGTATCCGGTGTGACATAAACGGTTTGCTGGTTCTCGTAAATGACAAATCCGGGTTTTGCGCCGTTCGGTTTTTTCACGTAGCGCACTTTCGTATAATCGACCGGGACGGAAGCGGACTGGCGCGCTTTGCTAAAATAGGCGGCGAGTGATGCGGCTTCCAAAATCGTTTCCGGCGCCGGGTTTTTGCTGCGGATGACAACATGCGACCCGGGAATGTCTTTTGTGTGCAGCCAGATTTCATCGCGGGCGGCGACCCGGTTTGTCAAATAATCGTTTTGCTTGTTGTTCTTTCCGACAAGAATTTCCGTGCCGTCCGAAGCCTCGTATTTTTCGAGGGCGATTTTGTTTGCATTTTTCCGCCGGGCGCGGCTGTGCCGTTTTTTCAAATAGCCTTCTTCTTCCAGCTCTTCACGGATTTCCCCGATATCTTTCGGCGAGGCTGTTTCAAGCTGCTGGAGGAGGTTTTCAAAATACAGCACTTCATCCTGGGCTTTTTTGATCTGTTCACGCACCGCGACTTGCGCATGCTTCGCTTTCTGGTAGCGGGAAAAATAGCTTTGCGCATTTTCCGCAGGGGTTTTCAGTGGATCAAGCGGAATTTCAACCATTGCCCCGTTCTCATCGTAATAGTTTTGCACTTTCACTTTGTCCATTCCTTTTTTCACGGCATACAAATTTGCTGTCAAAAGTTCGCCGTACAGCTGGAACTGTTCGGCATTTTGCGCCTCCTCAAGCGTGGCTTCCAGCTTTTTGATTTTGCTTTCGTTTTTCTCCAGTTCATTTTTCACAAACCGCTCAAGATCATGGCCTTTTTGCTTGACGCGGTCACGTTCGGCTTTCCCGGCATAAAAACGGTCAAGCAGCGCGCTTAAAGTCGGGAAAGTTTTGGTTTCGCCCTCAAGGGACGCAAGCGGGATCATGTAAAATGATTCTTTTTGTGCGCCCATGATCATCACCGGCTGGAGGTCAAACTTTTTAATCGGCTCCATAACGGACAAGAACGCGTCCGTCACCGCTTCCGGATTCGAAAATTTCGCCCGGTGCATGATCTCTTTTGCCAAAAGAGGGGAGACCCCGGCGAATTGCGCGACAATCTGCTTGTCCATTTTCCCGCTGTTCCAGTCGAGCGCTGCGATGACATCCTCTTTTGTTGCTTCAAGCGGATTCCGTTTGTGCTGCTCAGGGGGCATGACATATTCATGCCCGGGGAGAATCGTCCGGTACGTATTCACAGCCGGCGGGACGTGTTTGATGCTGTCCATGATCAGGTTCCGCTCTTTGTCGACCAAAATGATATTGCTGTGGCGGCCCATGATTTCCACGTACAGCTGTTTATAGGAAATATCCCCGATTTCGTTGCGGCTTTTGATGTCAAAGACAACAACGCGGTCAAGGCCGGCCTGACGGATATCCTCGATCACGGAGCCTTCCAGATGTTTTCTTAAAAGCATGCAAAACATCGGCGGGTCCTGCGGGTTGTCAAACGGTTCATCCGTCAGCTGAATGCGCGCATAGGCCGGGTGTGCTGACAAAAGCAGCCGCCTGTTTTTTCCGTTTGCACGCACCACAAGGACCAGTTCATTCTGGTACGGCTGGTGGATTCTGTTCATCCGCCCGCCTTTTATCGTATCAACAAGTTCTTTTACCATCGCTCTTGTAAATAATCCGTCAAATGACATATCGCATTCCTCAATTCTTTCGCGCATGCATAAAGCATTGCGTCAGTCGTTGGCATGTTAAATTATATCATTTTTTTGGACAGGGCTGAATATGTTGCTATTAAGACAATAATGGGCAGAAGCAGGGGAGAGTGTATTTTCATGATGTTTCACGAAATGAGTGAAAAAGAAGTAGAACAGGAATTCGGAACTGATCTGGAAAAAGGGCTCACCGAAAAAGAAGCGGAAAAAAGAATCAGGCAGTACGGCTTTAATGAACTGGAAGAGGCGGAAAAGGAATCTGCCCTTATGCTCTTTCTCAGCCAGTTTAAAGATTTTATGACGCTCGTCCTGCTTGCCGCAACCGTGATTTCCGGATTTTTAGGCGAATATGTCGACGCGGTCGCCATCATCGCCATTGTATTGATTAACGGGTTTCTCGGCTTTTTTCAGGAGCGGCGGGCCGAGAAATCGCTTGAAGCATTAAAAGAACTTTCCGCACCGCAAGTCAATGTACGAAGAAACGGGCGATGGGTAAAAATCCCTTCCAAAGAAGTGACGCTTGGTGATATTTTAAAATTTGAAAGCGGGGACCGGGTTGGCGCCGATGTCCGGATTGTAAAGGCCAATAATCTTGAAATTGAAGAGTCGGCGTTAACCGGAGAGTCCATCCCTTCCCAGAAATCAACGGAACCGATTCCTGTGGAAAATGCGGGCCTCGGCGATTTGCATAATATGGCGTTTATGGGGACAATGGTAACGCGCGGCAACGGCATCGGCATTGTCACCGGCATCGGGATGCAGACGGCAATGGGGGAAATTGCCGATATGATTCAAAACGCCGAAGCGATGGCGACCCCTTTGCAAAGAAGGCTCGAGCAGCTGGGAAAAATTTTAATCGTGGTGGCGCTGCTTTTAACCCTCCTTGTTGTCCTTGTCGGCGTCTGGCACGGGCATGACTTGTATTCCATGTTTCTGGCGGGGGTTTCGCTCGCGGTTGCGGCGATTCCGGAAGGCCTGCCGGCGATTGTGACGATCGCATTATCGCTCGGCGTCCAGCGCATGATCCGGAAAAACGCGATCGTCCGGAAACTGCCGGCTGTGGAAACGCTTGGCTGTGCGTCTGTCATCTGCTCGGATAAAACCGGCACAATGACGCAAAACAAAATGACAGTCACTCATTTATGGAGCGGGGGAAAGACGTGGAAAGTGTCCGGGACGGGCTATGAGCCGAAAGGGATTTTTACGGACAATGGCGCGGAAATCCACCCGTTAAAGGAAAAAAGCGTCTACCAGCTTTTGACGTTCGGGCTATTATGCAACCATGCCGAATTGAAAGTGAAAAACAAAGAATATATCATAGACGGCGACCCGACGGAAGGCGCGCTCCTCGTTTCTGCCCTGAAGGCCGGTTTAACGAGGGAATTACTGCTGAAAGAATTTACGATTGAACAGGAATTTCCATTTGATTCAACGCGGAAAATGATGAGCATGGTGATCCGTGACAAACACGGCAAACGGTTTGTAATCACAAAAGGCGCGCCGGATGTGCTGCTTGGGGTAAGTCGGTCGGTGCTCTGGAACGGCAGGGAACAGTCATTTGATCCGGCAACACGGAGAAATGTAGAGAAAGCGGTCGAATCTTTGGCTGCCCAGGCGCTTCGGACGATCGCCATCGCGTTCAAGCCACTTGCAGCAGGCGAAACGGTAAAAAATGAACAAGAGGCGGAGAAAAATTTGATTTTTCTTGGCGTCCAGGGAATGATCGATCCGCCGCGGCCGGAAGTCAGACAAGCCATTAAAGAATGTAAGGAAGCGGGCATCCGCACGGTGATGATTACGGGCGACCATGCGGTGACTGCAAAAGCGATTGCGAGACAGCTCGGGATTTTGCGCACAAGCCGTGAAAAAGTGGTGGACGGCGCGATGCTGAACGAACTGACGGTGGATGAGCTGGAAGACGTGATTGACGAAGTTTCCGTGTTTGCACGCGTATCGCCGGACCATAAACTGAAAATCGTCAAAGCTTTTCAAAACCGCGGGGCAGTCGTCGCCATGACAGGAGACGGCATCAATGACGCACCGGCCATAAAAACGGCCGATATCGGCATCTCGATGGGCATTACCGGAACCGATGTCGCAAAAGAAGCGTCCTCGCTCATTTTGCTCGATGATAATTTTGCGACGATTAAAGCGGCGATCCAGGAAGGCCGCAATATTTACGAAAATATCCGGAAATTCATCCGTTACCTGCTCGCTTCCAATGTCGGCGAAATTCTGGTCATGCTGTTTGCGATGCTTTTGTCCCTGCCGCTTCCCGTCGTACCCATCCAAATTCTGTGGGTCAATCTCGTGACGGATGGGCTGCCGGCAATGGCGCTCGGTCTCGACCAGCCGGAAGAAGATGTGATGAAGCGGAATCCGCGCCATCCGCGTGAAGGGGTGTTTGCGCGCGGGCTCGGCTGGAAAGTGATTTCGCGCGGTTTTCTGATCGGAATTGCGACATTGGCCGCTTTTGTGACCGTATATTACCAGCATCCTGACCGGCTTCCTTACGCCCAAACGATTGCATTTGCAACACTTGTCCTTGCCCAGCTGATCCATGTGTTTGACTGCCGCAGTGAACGCTCGGTGCTTGCGCGCAATCCGTTTGGAAACGTCTATCTTGTGCTTGCTGTTTTGTCATCGGTGTTGCTTATGCTTGCCGTGATTTATGTTCCAGCCCTCCAGCCGGTTTTCCATACACTTCCGATTTTGCCAAAAGACTGGCTGCTCGTCCTCTGCATGAGTGCGATTCCGACATTTTTGCTTGCGGGGACCTATTATTTAAGAAAAAAACCTTAAATTATGCTATAATCTTAAAAGTAATAGGGGATCCTCTATTACTTTTTCTTTTGGCGAAGTTTCCCCCGGCGCTCCGGTTAAGATTTTCTTTCCTAATTGAACGGGGCGCGGTATAATCTCCGTAAAAGCTTTTTTGATTGAGCCAGGAAAAGGCGCGATGAAAGCCGTGAAGGTTAAAACCGGCGCGATAAAACCGGCGCGACGGTAGATGTAAGAAGAGATTGGGCGTGAGAAGATGGTCTTAAGCATGACGGGCTATGGCAGAGGCCGCCGAAAGACGCAACAGTTCAGTGTGACAGTTGAGATCAAGTCTGTCAACCATCGCTTTTGCGAATATCAGATCAGGATGCCGAAGCAGCTTGTCAAAGTGGAAGAAGAGTTGAAAAAAATCATCGGAAACTATGTGCAGCGTGGCCGTATTGACGTGTTTGTCACCATTGCCGGTGAAGGGCTTGTCAAACGCAGGCTGCGGGTCGACTGGGATTTGCTGGACGAATACCACCGGTTTTTAAGCCGGATCCGTGAGCAATACGGAATTGAATCAGGTTTTGGCATTCGCGAGTTATTAAACCGCGAAGATTTAGTTACAATAGAAGAAATAGAGGAAGATAATGAAGAAATCCTCACCCTTGTCTTGGAAGCCTGCAAAGAGGCGGCCGGACAGTTGCGGCTTATGCGCGAAAAAGAAGGTTCCCTGCTCAAAGCCGATTTGGAAAAACATCTCCAAACGATTTCAAAGTTGGTGGACGATATCAAAACAGAGGCGCAGTCGCTCGTTTCTACATACCGATTCAAACTTGAAAAGCGGATGCAGGAGCTATCAGGCGGCCGGCTGGATGAAGCGAGGCTCGTCCAGGAAGCGGCGCTGTTTGCCGACAAATCCGATATTCATGAAGAAGTAACAAGGCTTGAGAGCCACTTGATTCAATTTGGCGAAACGTTGGCGCTTCATGAGCCAATCGGCAGAAAACTGGGTTTCATGATCCAGGAGATGAACAGGGAAGTGAACACGATCGGATCAAAAGCAAATGCTTCCGGTATTTCAACAGCCGTTGTTGAGCTCAAAACGGTCATTGAGAAGATGCGCGAGCAAGTGCAGAATATAGAATGATTCGCGCGAAGTTAATTGTATGCGAGCGGGAGAGGATGCAGGTGGTAAAACTCATTAATATCGGCTTTGGCAATATCATTTCGGCAAACCGCATCATTTCCATTGTAAGCCCGGAATCAGCGCCGATTAAGCGGCTCATTCAGGATGCACGCGAGCGTGGCACTTTAATCGATGCGACATACGGCAGAAAAACCCGGGCAGTGGTAACGATGGACAGCGGCCATGTGATTCTCTCCGCAGTTCAGCCGGAAACAGTGGCGCACCGTGTTACGGACGGGGAAACAGATGGCGAGGAGGTATAGCGTTGAAGAAAAAAGGATTGCTCATTGTGTTATCCGGTCCGTCCGGTGTCGGGAAAGGGACCGTACGGAAAGCCATTTTTTCGCAGCCGGATACGAAATTTGAATATTCCATCTCAATGACGACGAGAAAACCGCGGGAAGGTGAAATCGACGGGGTGGATTATTTTTTCAAAGAACGCGAAGAATTTGAAGAACTGATCAGGCAGGGAAAACTGCTGGAGTACGCGGAATATGTCGGCAATTATTACGGGACACCTGTCGATTATGTGAAGGAAACATTGGAAGCGGGAAAAGATGTGTTTCTCGAAATTGAAGTGCAGGGCGCACGGCAGGTCCGCGAAAAATTTCCGGACGGCTTATTCATTTTTCTTGCGCCGCCAAGTTTGTCCGAACTGGAATTGAGGATTACGCAGCGCGGGACGGAAACAGCCGAAAGGATTCGCGACCGGATGGAAAAAGCCCGCAAAGAAATCGAAATGATGAATTTATATGATTACGTCGTGGAAAATGATACAATAGAAAACGCCTGCGAAAAAATCAAAGCCATTGTCGTCGCGGAACATTGCCGGACGACACGCGTTGCGAAGCTGTATAAAAAAATTCTGGAGGTTGAATAAGATGCTTTATCCTTCCATTGATGAACTATTGAAAATTATCGATTCAAAATATTCCCTTGTCACGATCGCGGCAAAACGCGCCCGCCAGCTGCAGGACGAGCATAACGAAGTACTTGAAAAATATGTTTCCGATAAAAATGTCGGCAAGGCGCTTGAAGAAATTTATGTCGGCGTCCTCCGGATCAAACACGATGGAACAGCTTCTTAAGGCATCCTGGCGCGATCATACGGAAAATCACAGAGCAGGGACTGGCGGATATGGCGTCAGCCCTTTTTCTTATATTTGCTTTTTTGTTAGAATGGTCGTAAGGAGTTTGACTGAGATTTTACAGGGGGCATATGGATGCTTGGAAAAAATATACTATTGTGCGTAACCGGCGGGATTGCCGTCTTTAAAGCGGCTGCGCTCACAAGCAAGCTGGCGCAGTCCGGTGCACATGTGAAAGTCATCATGACGGAATCCGCCTGCAAGTTTGTGGCGCCGTTAACGTTTCAGGCGCTTTCCCGGAATGAAGTGTACACCGATACATTTGATGAGAAACACCCGGAAAAAATTGCCCATATTGATCTTGCAGACTGGGCGGATCTTGTCCTCGTTGCGCCGGCCACCGCTAATATTATTGGAAAATTGGCGAACGGAATAGCGGATGATATGGTCTCGACCACGATTCTCGCCACGACCGCGCCGGTATGGGTGGCGCCGGCGATGAATGTCCATATGTATGGCCACCCGGCTGTCCGCCGGAACCTGGAAACGCTTGGAAGCTTCGGCTACCGGCTGATCGAGCCTGCGGATGGGCATCTCGCATGCGGCTATACCGGAAAAGGAAGATTGGAAGAACCGGAGAACATCGTGGCGCTTTTGAAAGATTTTTTCAGCGGTGGCGGACCAAAACCGTTGTCCGGGAAAACGGTTTTAGTGACAGCCGGCCCGACGATTGAAAAAATTGATCCTGTTCGCTTTCTTTCAAACCGTTCGTCCGGAAAAATGGGATTTGCGCTTGCCGAAGAAGCGGCCAATATGGGGGCAAACGTTTTGCTTGTCACAAGTGTGGACAATCTGACACCGCCCGCCGAAACGGAAATCATCAAAGCGGAGAGCGCAGAGGAGATGTATCATGCGGTTATGGGCCGCTACAAAGAAGCGGATATCATCATTAAAAGCGCAGCCGTGGCAGACTACACGCCGGTCCGTGTTTTTGATAAAAAAATGAAAAAACAGCCGGGCAACCTGACGCTGGAATTGAAACGGACAAAAGATATTTTAAAAGAACTCGGCGAAAGGCCGGACAAGCCTTTTCTCGTCGGCTTTGCCGCGGAAACCGATAATCTCGAAAACTATGCGCGCGACAAAATGGAACGGAAGCGTGCGGATATAATTGTTGCCAATGATGTGAGCCGGGAAGGCGCCGGCTTTGCCGGTGATACCAATATCGTGACCATTTTTAAACGCGACGGCTCGAAACGGGAACTCCCGCTGCTTTCCAAGCATGAGGCGGCAAGGGAAATTTTGCGCGAAATCTGCCGCGAGATCGAAAAGGGCGAAAAGAAATGAAGATTGCAAATGTGATTGTCGATATACCGGCAATGCAGACAGATAAATATTTTGATTACCGGATCCCGGAAAAATGGGAAACGGCCATTCAGCCGGGAATGCGTGTCATTGTCCCGTTCGGCCCGCGTACGATCCAGGGATTTGTTGCGGGCATAAAAGACCGTTCAGAAGTGAAGAACTTGCGTGAAATCATTGCGCCGCAGGATTTGGCCCCGGTTTTGAATGCGGAGCTGCTTGCGCTCGGGGACTGGCTTGCGAAGGAAACGCTTTGCCTGAAAATCTCCGCTTACCAGGCGATGCTGCCGGCTGCGATGAAGGCAAAATATGAAAAACGCATCAAAAGGCAGGACGGGGGCGCCAACCCTTTTCTTGACGAAGTGTTTAAGGGTCATGACGAAATCAGCTGGAAAGAAGCACAGCAAAAGGGCTTTCTGCCGTTTCTCCAAAAAGAAGCGAAAAACGGATCGGTGGAAGTCGTGTACGAAGTCAAAAGCAAAGCCAATAAGAAAACGGTCCGGCTTATTTTCTGCCCGCTGTCCAAAGACGAGCTTGAAAAACGGATGGAAGAAGTGCCGAAAAATGCACCGAAGCAAAAGCAGGTGCTGCAATTTTTCCTGGAAAATCCGGATGCTAAGATGCCTTCTCCCGAACTGGCGGAAACAGCTGGCGTATCGCGGGCGGTTATCAAAACATTGCTTGAAAAAGGATGGTTGGAAGAAAAACAGGAAGAATCGTACCGCGACCCGTATGCCGGCCACCAATTTCAAAAGAGCGTGCCACATGCTTTAACTGCGGAGCAGAAACAGGCAATTGGCCCGGTCCTCTCCGCTGTCCGCGAAAACAGAAATGAAACGTTTTTGCTTTTTGGCGTAACTGGTAGCGGAAAAACGGAAATTTATCTGCAGTCGATACAGGAAGTGCTGAACGAGGGAAAAGAGGCGATTGTCCTTGTGCCGGAAATTTCTCTTACGCCGCAAATGGTGAACCGTTTTAAAAGCCGTTTCGGCAAAGACGTGGCGGTTTTGCACAGCGGCTTATCGGTCGGCGAAAAATACGATGAATGGCGGAAAATTACCCGCAAAGAAGCGAAAGTGGTCGTCGGGGCGCGGTCGGCGATTTTTGCCCCGCTTGAAAATCTTGGCATCATTATTATTGATGAAGAACATGAAAACAGCTACAAACAGGAGGACAACCCGCGCTACCATGCGAGGGACGTCGCCCTTTTCCGGAGCAAAAACCACCATTGCCCGGTCATACTCGGCAGCGCCACCCCGTCGCTTGAATCATTTGCCCGCGCACAAAAAGGGGTCTATACTTTGCTGAAAATGGGAAAACGGATGAACAACCACCCGCTTCCCGAGGTTTCGATTGTCGATATGCGCGAAGAATTGCGCGCAGGCAACCGTTCCATGTTCTCAAGAGAGCTTTTTGAAAAATTGAAAGACCGTCTGGAGAAAAAACAGCAAACCGTGCTGCTGCTGAATAAAAGGGGATACTCCTCCTTTGTCATGTGCCGGGACTGCGGGTATGTGCAGCAATGCCCGAACTGTGATATCTCGCTTACTTATCACCGCTCTACAAACGAAATGAAATGCCATTACTGCGGTTACGAGACATTTGTGCCCGCAACATGCCCGGAATGCGGGAGTTCCCATATTCGTTATTTCGGGACAGGGACGCAGAAAGTGGAAGAGGAACTGGGGCGGCTGTTGCCCGAAGCGCGCGTGATCCGGATGGATGTCGATACAACCGGCCGCAAAGGGGCACATGAACGGATGCTGCAAAGCTTTGCAAACGGGGAAGCCGATATTTTGCTTGGGACGCAGATGATTGCAAAAGGGCTCGATTTCCCAAATATTACGCTTGTCGGCGTGCTGAATGCGGACACGATGCTCCATTTACCCGATTTCAGGGCGTCTGAAAAAACGTTTCAGCTTTTAACGCAAGTAAGCGGGCGCGCGGGGCGGCACCAGCTGGAAGGCGAGGTTGTTGTCCAAACCTATACCCCCGAACATTACAGCATCCAATTTGCAGGGGAACAGGACTATGAACGCTTTTACCGCCAGGAAATGAGAATGCGGAAAGTGGGCGCCTATCCTCCTTTTTACTATCTCACCCTGATTACGGTCAGCCATGAAAATGTGATGAAAGCCATGTCCGCAGCCGAAAAAATCGCAGGCTTTATGCGGAACCGGGTGTCGGGCGGAAGCGTGATTTTAGGCCCTTCGGCATGCCCGGTACCCCGTGTGAAAAATAGATATCGTTACCAATGTCTGATAAAATACAAACGGGAACCGCGGCTCAATGAAACATTATCTGTTTTGCTGGAACATTTCCAGCACCAGATTGCCTCGGAAGGATTAAGCATCGCGGTCGATGTCAATCCTAATATGATGATGTAACAGGAACGAGTGATTCGAAATGATGGAGATTGTAAAATATCCTGCCGCTATTTTGGAGGAAAAATGCAAACGGGTCACGGCATTCGGCCCGTCTTTAAAAGCGGTACTGGATGAAATGTATGAAACGATGCTTGAAGCGGACGGGGTCGGCCTTGCCGCCCCGCAAGTCGGCATCAACCAGCAAATCGCCGTTGTCGATACCGGGGATGAAACAGGCCGGATTGACCTCATCAATCCGAAAATCGTAACAAGGCGCGGGGAACAGACGGATGTCGAAGGCTGCCTGAGTTTTCCCGGCGTTTATGGGACGGTTTCGCGCGCCAATTATGTGAAAGTAAAAGCACAGGATGCAAACGGAAGGGCGTTCACCATTGAAGCGGAAGATTTCCTTGCCCGCGCTTTGCAGCATGAAATCGACCATCTGCACGGCGTTTTGTTTACGTCCAAAATCATTGATTATGTGGATGAGGAAGACTTGGTTTTTGAGGAGGCCGATGCCGAATGACGAAAGTGGTGTTTTTGGGAACGCCGGATTTTGCCGTGCCGGTTTTACAGACTTTGATCCGCGACGGGTACGAGGTCATTGGCGTTGTGACGCAGCCGGACAGGCCGGTCGGCAGAAAACAGGTTTTAACCCCTCCGCCTGTAAAACGGGAGGCGGAAAAGCACGGCATTCCGGTTTTTCAGCCGGAAAAATTGCGCGAGCCGGAAAGCCTCGCCCGTATTTTGGCGCTCAAACCGGATGTTGTGGTTACATGCGCATACGGGCAGATTTTGCCGAAAGCATTGCTTGATGCGCCCCCGTTCGGCTGCATCAATGTCCATGCGTCACTGCTGCCGGAACTGCGTGGCGGGGCGCCGATCCATACGGCTATTTTACAAGGGAAGAAAAAGACCGGCGTCACCATTATGTACATGGCGGAAAAACTCGATGCCGGCGACATTTTCAGCCAGCGGGAAGTCGAAATTGAAGAAACCGATGATGCCGGCACCCTCCATGACAAGCTGAGCAAAGCGGGCGCTGTGCTTTTATCCGAAACGCTTCCGAAAATCTTGGCAAAAGAAGTGACGCCGGTGCCGCAGGATGAACAGAAGGCGACGTTTGCCCACAATATTACGCGCAGCCAGGAAAAAATCGATTGGAAAAAACCGGGGGAAGTCATTTACAACCAAATCAGGGGGCTGTGCCCGTGGCCGGTTGCCTACACCGTGCTTGGCGGAAAGACGTTTAAAATATGGAAAAGCGAAAAAGTGCCGCTTTCTGAGCAGGCGGAGCCGGGCACCATCGTCACGATAGAAAAAGACGGGATCGTGGTCGCAACGGGCAACACAACCGGCATTAAAGTGACGGAACTGCAACCTGCCGGGAAGAAACGGATGGCGGTTGCACAATTTTTAAACGGTTCAGCGGGCGGCCTTGCACCCGGAATGAAATTTGGAGATGAAGATGAGTAAAGATCGGAAAAATGTCCGTGAAGCGGCGCTTGAACTTTTGGAGGCAGTGGAGAAAAACGAGTCGTACAGCAATTTGCTGCTTGACCGCTATATTGAAAAATACCGGTTCCACGGTCCTGACCGGGCGCTGCTTACGGAAATCACTTATGGCACGTTGCAGAGAAAACAGACACTGGACTATTTTCTCGCCCCGTTTTTGCGCAAAAAAATTGAAAATTGGGTGCGGATTTTGTTGCGCTTGTCTTTATATCAAATGGTATACTTAGATAAAATCCCTGACCGCGCGATTATTTTTGAAGCGGTGGAGATCGCCAAAAAACGGGGCCACCGCGGGATTTCCGGAATGGTCAACGGCGTTTTGCGCGCCATCCAGCGCGGGGGGCTCAGAAGTTTAAAGGAAATAGAAGACCCGCTTGAAAGATTATCGGTGGCAACGAGCCATCCGCACTGGCTTGTGGCAAGATGGGCGGAAGCTTACGGCTATAAAACGACGAAAGAAATGTGTGAAGCAAACCTGATTCCGCCGTTACAGACAGCAAGGGTGAACCTGAACCGGGCATCCGTGGAAGAAGTCATCGAAAAACTGGAGCGGGAAGGGTTTACCGTTGAGCGGAGCCCGGTTATTCCGGAAGCTGTCCGCTCACGAAAAGGCAATCTTGCCCGTTCGGCATGCTTTAAAGAAGGGCTCTTCACCATCCAGGATGAAAGTTCGATGGCGGTTGCCTATGCGCTTTGCATCCAGGAAGGCCAGCGGATTCTGGACGCTTGTGCGGCACCGGGCGGAAAAACGACCCATATTGCGGAAAAGTTAGAAGGAACGGGAGAAGTTGTCGCGCTCGATCTCCATCCGCATAAAGTAAAACTGGTTCAGGAAAATGCAGAGAGGCTCGGTACCGGACAGGTAGAAGCGATTGCGATGGACAGCCGGGATGCAGGCGCCCGTTTTGAAAAAAACACTTTTGACCGCATTCTTGTCGATGCGCCGTGCACAGGTTTTGGCGTGCTGCGGCGGAAACCGGATATCAAATATGCGAAAACCGTTGACGATATCCATGCGCTAAAGCAGGTCCAGCTTTCGATTTTATCGGGCGTGTCGGAACTGTTAAAACCGGACGGCATCCTTGTTTTCAGCACGTGCACCGTTGACCGGGAAGAAAACGAAGGGACGATTGAAACATTTTTGCAGGAACATCCGGAATTTGAACCGTATCCGCTGCACGTCCCGGAAGCAATGGAATCTTGCGTTGACGGATACCGGATGCAGATTTTTCCGCAGGACTTCGGCGGGGACGGATTTTTCATCGCCAGCATCCGCAAAAAGGCCGGTAAAGCATAGGCTTGCCTGATGATAAACACGTCAAAGAGTATGAAGGTGGGGGTATAATGGAATCTGTCTACAAAACGGACAAGGGCAGAGTAAGGCAGCATAACGAAGACAGTGGGGGAGTCTTTGAAAATGCCGGCGGTGATCTCCTTGCGATTGTTGCGGATGGCATGGGCGGCCATCGTGCGGGTGACATTGCGAGCGGCATGACGGTGCAATGTTTTAAAGAAGCGTTTGAAAAATTCGGCCCGGTTGCCGATGCGGAGTCCGCGGAGGCGTGGCTTTCCGAGACGATCGGCGAGGTGAATGCCCGTTTATTTGAACATGCCGCCCATCACCCTGAATGCGAAGGAATGGGCACCACACTGGTTGCAGCACTCTGCACCGAAGGCTTTATTTCCATCGCCAATATCGGAGACAGCCGCGGCTATATTTTTAATGAAAACGGCTTCCAGCAGCTGACGGAAGATCATTCGCTGGTCAATGAACTGGTCAAAACCGGCCAGATTTCAAAAGAAGACGCCGAAAATCACCCACATAAAAATGTGATCCTGAAAGCGCTCGGGACGGAAGATTCGATCTCGCCCGACTTAAAAACGATTGTATTTGAAGAAAATGATACTTTGCTGCTTTGTTCAGACGGCCTGTCGAATAAAGTGCCGACGGAAGTGATGAAAGAAGTGCTGGAAAAAGATCTGCCGCTTGGGGAGAAAGCGGACATGCTCGTGGATTATGCCAATGAAAACGGTGGGGAAGACAATATTACGATTGTGCTTCTTTCGTCCGGCCGCAATAAAGGCGGGTGCCCTTAATGTTAATCGGAAGACGGATCAGCGGCCGCTATAAAGTCAAAAGCCTGATCGGCGGCGGCGGCACGGCAAACGTCTATCTGGCCCGCGATATGATTTTGGACCGTGATGTGGCCGTCAAAGTGCTGCGCCCGGATTTTGCAAATGAGCCGGAGTTTATCCAACGTTTTCACAGGGAGGCCCAATCGGCAACGAGCCTGGTCCATCCGAATATTGTCAGTATTTATGATGTTGGCGAAGAGGACGATTTAAATTATATCGTCATGGAAAATGTCGAGGGCATGACGTTAAAACAATACATACAGCAAAACGGCCCGGTTTCCGTTGAGAAAACGCTGGACATTATGGGACAGCTTGCAGCGGCGATCGCACATGCCCATGACAACCATATTATCCACCGTGACATTAAGCCGCAAAATATTTTAATCAGCCATGACGGCGTTGTGAAAATTACGGACTTCGGGATTGCCATGGCTTTATCCGCTACTTCAATCACCCGGACAAATGCCGTGCTCGGTTCGGTCCATTATCTTTCCCCCGAGCAGGCAAGGGGCGGTGTTGCCACATATAAATCGGATATATACGCACTCGGCATCGTGATGTTCGAGCTTTTAACGGGAAGGCTTCCTTTTTCCGGGGAATCTGCCGTTTCCATTGCTTTAAAACATTTGCAAAGCGAGACGCCGTCGCCGAAAAGGTGGAATCCCGATATTCCCCAAAGTGTTGAAAATATTGTTTTAAAAGCAACGGCGAAAGATCCGTTTTACCGTTATAACAGCACCGAAGAAATGGGGGAGGATATCCGCACCGCACTCCTGCCGGAAAGGCTGAATGAACCGAAATTCGTCATCCCAGAAGACGAAGATCAGACGAAAATTATCCCGGTGATTTCCGAAGTGGCTGCCGGCCCCGACCGGAATGAAGAAACGATTATCGCAAATCCGGCCGGGGAAAACGAAAAAGAAAAGAAACCGGACACAAAGCGGGACAAAAAAGAGAAAAAACGGCGGAAAAAATGGCCATTCGTTGTCGGCACCCTTGCCTTTTTGGTCGTGCTTGCCGGCCTTGCCGCCTTGTTGCTGCCGTCCCTGCTCGGCCCGAAAACCGTCAGCGTCCCGAAAGTATCAGGCAAAACGGCGGATGCTGCTGCCGCCGTGCTTACGGCGCATGGTCTGAAAACCGGGGAGAAGATTAAAACAACAAGCGAAACGGTACCAAAGGGGCAGGTGATCAAAACGGATCCCGAAGCCGGGGAAAAAATCAAAGAGGGGACAAAAGTTTCCCTTTATATCAGCACGGGAAAACAAACCTTTACCCTGTCCGATTATACCGGCAGGCAGTTTGACGATGTCGTAAATTTATTGACTGGCGAACATTTTAAAGACATCGATAAAGAAGAAGTGTACGATGACAGTTCGCAAGGGACCATTATATCGCAGGATCCCGCGCCCGATAAAAAAGTGGTGCCCGAAAACACGGTGCTTACCTTTACTGTAAGCAAAGGCCCAGAAACTTATGCAGTTGGGGATTTAACCGGATTTTCAAAAAAACAGCTGGACGCCTATGAAAAAACATCCGGTTTTTCCATTGAATATGCCGGAAAAGATTATTCGGATACCGTGAAAAAGGACCATGTCATATCTCAATCTCCGCAGCCGGGAACGGAGCTGAAAAAAGGCTCGGTCGTAAAAGTGACCATCAGCAAAGGACAGAAAGAAATGCCGCCAAAGACGGTCACAAAGGAAGTAACGATCCCGTATGAGCCGGACACGGATTCCGCCGGGAGCACAAATGAAAACAATAGCGAAAGTTCCGGGTCGGACGGAAACAGCCAGTCCGGTGACAGCAACAGCGAATCAAACGGAAACGATTCCGGCGGCAAAACAGATGCATCTGCACAAGAAAACCCGAAACAGGAAGTGCAAATTTTTATTGAAGACATGAACCATTCGATGTCCGCACCTGTTCAAACGTTTGAGATTACGAAAACGGTGAAAAAACAGCTGGAGTTCACGATTGAATACGGGAAAGAGGCGACATACAAAATCATGAGGGATGGCAAAGTCATCGCCGAAGAGACCGTTCCGTATCCAAATTAAGAAAATGCGGGCGTCCCATCCTTAGGCGAGAGCAGAGCCGTCGTTGCATTTATGCGTTAGGAAAGTAGAAATTGAAAATTTATCCTTTCTTAACTGAGAAAGCGCTGGGCCGTAACCCGGCGCCTCCCCTGGTTTGAAAATGTCGGAGAGATGGAGGTGGATGTATGGCAGAAGGAAAAATCATCAAGGCTTTAAGCGGCTTTTACTATGTGAAAAATCGTGAAGACGGCGAAATTTACCAATGCAGGGGCAGAGGCGTCTTCCGTAAAAGGAAAATCACCCCGCTCGTCGGGGACCATGTCGAATTCCAAAAAGAAAACGGGAGGGAAGGTTATATTTTGGACATCGGCGAAAGAAAGAATGAACTCGTCCGTCCGCCGATTGCCAATGTGGATCAGGCTGTTTTGGTTTTTTCCGCAAAAGAACCAGCCTTTTCTACGCTGCTTTTGGACCGTTTTTTAGTCCCGATTGAAAAGAACCTGATTCGCCCGCTTATTCTAATCACAAAATGCGATCTCCTAGGCGCGGATGAAAAAGAAAAGCTACTCGAGACGCTTGCAGTATACCGGCAAATCGGTTACCCGGTTATGTTGTCGTCGGCGAAAGCAGGCGAAGGGGCAGATGCTTTGCTTTCGGCATTGAAAGGAAAAATCACCGTCTTTTGCGGCCAGTCCGGAGTGGGGAAAACGTCCATTCTCAACCGCCTGGACCCTGCTTTGGGTTTAAAAACAAATGAAATTTCCACGCATCTGGGCAGGGGGAAGCACACTACCCGCCATGTTGAACTGTTGCCGGTCGGAGGCGGGCTCGTCGCAGATACGCCAGGTTTCAGCTCACTCGACTTCAACAGTGTGGAATTAACGGAGCTTGGGGATAATTTTCCGGAGATCAGTGAAAAAGCGGCCGGCTGCAAGTTCCGTGGCTGTCTGCATGAAAACGAGCCGCATTGTGCGGTAAAAGCCGCTTTGGCCGAAGGGGAGATCGCTTCATTCCGGTACAGCCATTACATCCAGTTTCTTCAGGAAATTAAAAACAGAAAGCCGAGGTATTGACGATGGTAAAAATCGCACCTTCTATTTTGTCTGCAAATTTTGCAAAACTGGGAGAGGAAATTAAAGATGTGGAGGAAGGCGGGGCGGACTGGATCCATATTGATGTAATGGACGGCCATTTTGTGCCGAACATTACGATGGGACCGCTCGTTGTCGGGGCGGTGCGGCCGGTCACAAAGCTTCCGCTCGACGTCCATTTAATGATTGAAAATCCGGACCAGTATTTGGAAGCTTTTGCGAAAGCAGGGGCGGATACAATTTCTGTCCATGTGGAAGCGTGCAGGCATCTCCACCGGACGATCCAGGAAATCCGGTCCCTTGGTGTAAATCCCGGCGTTGTCTTAAATCCCGCCACACCGGTCGAATGGATTGCGCCCATACTGGGGGATGTCGGCCTTGTATTGCTGATGACGGTCAATCCCGGGTTTGGCGGACAGGCTTTTATTGAATCCGTTGTCCCGAAAATTGAAAAACTGCACCGTTTAAAAAAAGAGCAGGGGCTTGCATTTGACATTGAAGTCGACGGCGGCATCCATCCGGAAACAGCGCAAAAATGCACACAGGCCGGTGCAACGGTGCTGGTTGCGGGCTCCAATATTTTTAAAAGCAAGAACCGGAAAAAAGCGATCCAGGCATTAAAATACGGGCAGTAAAACAACAGCCGGGGTTCATCCGGCTTTTTCTGCATGAAAAACCCGCGGGGAGTGGACAAAGCATCAGGTTGTCTTAAATCCGTCGTATAAAAGGGGAATGAGGCATGGAAAAGAAAATCTATATTTTAGCAGGCGGCCCGCCCGAAAATGTGCCGGATCTTGCGCCATATGCGGAGGACAAACGAGCGGCATGGGCAGGTGTAGACAGGGGCGTGCTGCATTTGCTTAAACAAGGGATCATCCCGGAAATGGCCTTTGGCGACTTTGATTCTGTCAATCAGGAAGAATGGGACTGGATCAACCGGAAACTTGAGCATATCCGCAAATTCCAGCCCGAAAAAGATGAGACCGATATGGAGCTGGCCTTGATGTGGGCAATCAGCCAGGATCCGGATGTGATCCGCATTTTTGGTGCTACCGGCGGACGGCTCGATCATGCTTTTACCAATGTCCTTTTACTTGTACATGAAAAAGCTTTGCAATTTAAAGGAAAAATAGAAATGATCGACAGGCAGAATCTCGTGGAAATGTTTTTGCCCGGAACTTATACGATTGAAAAAATGGATGCGTATCCGTATGTTTCTTTTCTCCCGTTGACGGAAGAGGTAGAAGGGATCTTTTTAACCGGATTTAAGTATCCGCTTGAAAACCGGCATATTGTAAGGGGCACCACCCTTTGTGTCAGCAATGAACTAATCCGTGATTTTGGTACTTTTTCTTTTTCAAGCGGCATATTAATGATGGTAAGAAGCCATGATTAATGATATTTCATGAACAAGCAGGCTGTATCCTTTTCGCTTACGCATGAATATAATGTGCGGGAGACCCGGATTGTATTTGAATGGGGAGGGACATACATGAAATTTTATACGATTAAACTGCCTAAATTTTTGGGCGGTATTGTCAGGGCCATGCTGGGGACTTTTAAAAAAGGATAAGAGATAAAATGGACGCATGGTGGTTCGTGGGGCAGTTCATTCTACACAGCGGGAAAATCGGCGACGCGCCGGTTTTTTTGCCGCAAAAAAAACAGGAAACCGGATGCCCGGTTTCCTGTTTTTGCATTATACACGTTCGACTTTCCCGGATTTCAAAGCGCGGGCGGAAACCCAGACGCGTTGCGGTTTGCCGTCCACCAGAATGCGCACTTTTTGCAAGTTCGCTTTCCAGGTGCGTTTGTTTGCGTTCATGGCGTGAGAACGTTTATTGCCGGATACCGTTTTACGTCCGGTAATTGCACATTTTTTTGGCATTGTATTCCCTCCTCCTGTTGCGAAGCAGAAATAGAACATATTTATGCTTTCATCTCTTCATTTTTCGTTAAAAATTCACTATAATAATTTATCATATTGGAAGACACAATGCAAGTCCTGCCGGAAGGGAGTATGTGTCAAGTTTTTCTCGACAAGGTTTAAATATCGGGTATTCCAAGACACTCTTTTTGTACACTTTCGGCTACCG
>NZ_JARTJQ010000039.1:0-36880 GCF_036225245.1 Weizmannia sp. CD-2023 | reverse complement strand
ACTCCGAAACTTGAGTTTTTTATTATTATCGTTGAGCCTCTGTGTAATAGCGAGGATTAGCAGATCATGTTTTTTCATTTATTCCTTTCCTTCCTTCACACTGTTATTCGGCCAACATATTTAAAAAAACAAATGAATTATTGCCATGCTGTTTCCTAATGTAAAAAGTCATCCTACGGTGGAAATAGGCATTAGTTCTTCACCAGATATACCGGAACCCCGAACCCGTTTCGACGGCTGAGAAGATCATCAATCGCTTTACGCTCAGTTTTTGTACCATATTTCACCATGACCAGTCCTCGGTTCTGGTCTTTGGAGCAAGGCCTCTCCACTTCAACTGTAATGTCATCCCCTATTGATTTTATCTCCTTAGTAAGTTTTTGATGACTAGCAATCGCCTCATCTACCTTCGACACAGTCGGCAGCTGATTGCACGGCGGATGCGTGTCCTCTGAGCCTGAGAACCAGCCGTTCAGTAACGCAAGCGCTCCCACTATTAACAACAAACCGACAACCACACCAATAATTTTCTTATGAACCGGCTTCATAAGGTTTCTCTCCCATATTACCAGTTAAATCAGTAGAAGACGGATTATGTAATGAACTGTTAGAACCGACTTCATGTTTGGCACCACATGCGTTAATCATCTCGGAATCGTGCGTTGACACAATCACTGTACGACCACCCAGAGCAAAATTTGCCAATAAATGGATGACTTTTTTCCGATTGACTGCGTCAAGAGAAGCAGTAGGCTCATCAACAAATAGAAGCTCCGCATCCTTGTAAACAGCACGCGCTAAAGCTAATCGCTGTTTTTCTCCTCCGCTTAGGTGACCGGCCAGCTCCTTTTCCCGGCCCTGTAAACCTGTTTGCTCAAGTACCTTCGCCAAGCGTTCGCGATTTCCCCTGAAACGCCGACCAAACATACTTGCATGCATGGTTACATTGAAAGCAATCGACTCCTCATCCATGATTCCGTAATCTTGAAGTATGAAGGCTGCGTGATCACACCAAAATTTGCGTCGTGCCGATGAATTGTACTTTGTAACATCTTTTCCATTAAATAAAATCTGGCCTTGATCCACCGGGAGCAACAACCCAAGGCAGTGCAGAAGTGTGGTTTTCCCACACCCACTGGGACCAACGAGAGCTGTCATGGTTCCGGAATTGCAACGTACTGACTCAGCATGCAGCACGGGTACTCCTCCAATTGAAACGGAGATGTCCTTGGCTTCGATCAAATTTTCATCCTCCAATCAAATTTGATATAAAAAAACATCACCAACACACAGTACAAATGACCTAATTTACTTTGCACTGAGGGGATCCTTAATTGTCAAAAAAATACCTAAAAAATGACACGTTTATTTTAATTGACAAAAGAGTCATTGTCACCGAAATCTTTGTGTGGTTCCACCGAAATTTTTGTGTGGTAACACCGAAAAAAAGTGGACAGCTGCTGCCCAAACATTGGTGGCTAATACCAAAAAAGCGGAATTCTTTGCAAATCCGCTCTATCCATGAATTTTATATGAATCAGGCGAAATAATCCTCATTTCTTTTACTCTATCCGCCACTTGTTCTCTGGAATGAATGCCCAATTTTTTATAAATGGAGCGCAGCTGATACTCTACAGAACGTTGAGTGATGTAAAGTTTAGCAGCAATTTCCTTGTTCGTATCACCGTCAATTAAACACTCAATAATTTCTATTTCTCTTTCACTAAACAGATTTTCAGTTTCCTTTTTCAACCGGAGGGTGTAAACAGACTCTTTCACAAGGGTATTTGGAAAAATGCTATATCCACTGATAACGGCATGGACAGCGTTAATTAATGTATTCACTGAGGCCGTTTTACTGATAATCCCGGAAATGCCTTCTTCAATTAATTGATCCAACACAATAGCAAGTTCTGAATCAAAACCCGTATAAATAATAATTTTAGCTTGCGGCTGTAATTTGATTATTTTTTTTGATATTTCCAGACCGTTCACTTCAGGAAAACTCCAGTCAATAAGAAAAACATCATAATTCGCACTCTCTATCTTTTCTTTTAAATAATCAGCAGAAAAAATGGCTTCCGCTTCAAATCCTGCGTTTTGCAGCAAACTCTTCGTACCGCTTGCCACTAAACGATGATCATCAATGACAAGTATGGACGCCATCATTATACTCCTCCTTGTAAAACTGGCTATTTATAAACCTCGGCTGATTGGCCAGACAATTTCTAAATGAAGCCCTTTCCTACCGTTTCCTGTTTTAAGTGAGTCTATGTTTAATTGACCGCCGGTAATGGCTACGCGCCCGTTTAAACCTGGCCATCCCATTGTGCTGAAATGATGCTGGGGTTTGAGTACATCTTTGTCTATCCCAATCCCATCATCATCGTAAAGAAGAATATACCTCGTGCTTTCTTCAGCCAAAATTAAGGTTACATGCTCTGCTTGGGAATGCTTGATCGCGTTGTTTAAAAGCTCTTGGACAATACGATATATGTTGATTTCCAGTTCACGATCAAAAATTGTAAAATGCTGATCGATATGCATATGTAAAGCAAATGATGATTGTTTTTGTACTTGAAGGCATAATTGATTCAGAGCAAGGGGAAAGCCCATTTTGTGAATAAATTCCGGATGTAAATGATGTATAATTTCCCGCAATGTTTTAATGTTATTTAAAATTTCCTCCCGAATTTCGGACAGCATGTCAATAACAAATGGATCAGCACAACCGGCCCTTTTGATATCGACATCCCTCGCCAGTGCCAGCAGCTCTTGTATGATCGTGTCGTGTAGATCCCTCGACAATTGCTTGCGTTCGCGCTCTGAAATGTTAAAAATTGCTTTTTTTACTGTATGCGGCAACAAATCCCGGTCTTTTTCCAAGCTTAATAAAGCGATAAGGTCTTCAGCCTTGTCCTGATTCTCAATCACAACCTGTGCATAGTTTAAAAGCGTCTCAAGCCAAATCTTTTCATCGGGATTGAGCTTTCTTCGCATTTTCCAACGCCCATATAAAAAGATCGTGCCGCTTTTGTCATGATACAAGTTGATTTTAAACCCGTGCACATCCATCTGAAGACGTTCTGTACATTCATTCGTCATCGAGTGATGTGTCACATTCACTTTAGTATTGTCGAGTAAAGAAATAGCTTTCCCATTCTGATCGACCTTTACTAAAGTAACTTCCTTAGCTGGCAGAAAGTTTTCAATTTCCCGTTTCAAAATAAAGGCTAAATTAGCCAGCTTATGCTCCGACTTCATCCATTGCAAAAAACGATTCAAGCTCATTTGAAAATCCTGCCGTTTTGGAAACATAATTTTTCTAAACCGGTATTCGACATAATCTTTTATATATAAAAACAACAGTATAACAGTAAAAACGAACAGAGCCAGGCGTGTAATCCTAAATATATTGCCCGACAGTTTACCCGGATCAAAAGCGAGCGTTCCCGTTAAAATAACGGACATTATCATTAGGCTCATCAAGCAATAATAGTGCAGCCGGTTGATAATAAAGGACAAATCAATCATTTTATAAGTCAGCACCAAATAGCCCGTTGTAATTGGTAAAAAAACAAGAAAAGGTGTTGTCCACTCCCATGGCATGATTGAATCCTTGAAAATGACGATTGGAAGTGCGTAAAGTGTGACAAATGGCATAAGGGCAAGGAAGATACCTGTAAAAAGCACCTGTAATGATTTTTTCACCTCACTGTTTTTCGTTTGATAATATAATCGAAAAACAGAGATCATAAGAATGATAAAGACAACGGGCACAAAAAACAGTTCAAGCGGATAATCGGCGGCGATTACCCGGTTTATCAAAACAAGTCCGGCGCCTAAATATAGAAAAGAAAGCACATGGTTTGAAACCAGTCGTGATGAGGAATGATAATAATTTCGCAATAAATGTAGCAGCAATACCAGACTGATACACATAAATATCCCCACTGTATACCTGCTCCAATTGTAGATTCGGGAATTGGCACTAATATTTAGTAATACGGGGGCGATTACTGCTAAAAAAAGGATCAGGACTGGAATTGACTTGTTTTTATCCAGAAATTTAAATAAAAAACATCCTAAAGAAAAACAAACCAAAAAGAAAACCGATGGAACAAGAAAATAATAAATCATTCCAGTAACAGGCTGATGATTATCTATTTTATATTGTACATCCTGGTTCCCGCGTTCTATCGTTATTTTCTTAGCGTCACTAATAATCTCCTTATGTTGGACGGATGGCTTTTTTGTTGGAGAACGTCCGTCAATAAGCCGGATAACATCCCCCCTGTAAATGGACTGTTCAGAAGCCCACCCGTACGGATCTACACTGTCCACCACGATTTGATGATCCGCCTTTTTGACAATAATGCCTATGTATGGATACTTAAAAATAACAAACACAAAATACGTAGCAAGTATAAACGACAAAAATAAACCAGTTAGCAAAAGAAAGCGCATTCTAATCATTTTATATCAGGCCCATAAACGATAATCTTGACTGTTCTCCCCTTTGATAGCATTCAATACGGCACATTTATCTTCTTCAGTAAAAGATTCCGGGTAATCAAAAGTCCCCGCTTTAATTTCTTCAATCAGATGTGGTTGCTTCATCAACTGGTAAATAAACGTTTCCATCTTATCATCTCCCATATTATTCATCTATCATCCATATAATACCATTTATATATTTTAAAATGATGTTTCCAACTAAAGATTAAGGAAAAAACTAAGATTTACAATCTTAAGTTTCTCCTGGGATATCCGCCTTGAAATGAATTCCATCAACAAAGCTCTTGATTTGTCGTTTAATGGTTTCGTCAACGGACAATTTATCAATAATGTTTTTTGCTTTTATTTTTTCAGCTTCTATTAAAACTCTTGTATAGAGAATAACACCTGATGATTGAATCCATGCCTCCAATGATTGAATGGCTAGTAATCGATCTAAAGACAGCCGATTTTCAAAATAAGATGCCACTGCCTTTCCGATTCGGCTTGGGTGATGGGCGAGATACATGGTAGCCAGTGTCCATTTTTTGTGAATTAGATCATTTTTTTCACCCAAATGGAGAACATCATCAAGATCGTTCTCGAGCTGGGCACAAATACCTATTCCAGTTGCATACTCACCTATTAAATGAAGATCAGTAGTATTACCAGCTAGCATAGCTCCGCACAAGCAAGCGAGCGCACAAAGTGCTCCTGATTTTTGCTTAATTACTGCAATATATTCTTCTTCTTTCAATGGTGCATTTCGAATATCAGCAAATTGACCATGAACGGAACGATTTATTCGGTCAACGATTAGTTGAAAAGCCAAATTATTTTTTTGACTGCCTAAAAATCCATTCAATTTTGACATAGCCAACAACAAAAAGGCCGTTTCCACCGTCAATGATTGGCCTGCATGATCTTGCATCCATGGCGAGCGATGATGATCCTGATCTTGCCAGTCATCTAAAATATTAAAGGCAAGTATAATCAGTTCTACACATGCTGCCACATGAAAAACAGAAGCGCTTTTTCCGCCCAGCAAATGGTGGTGGTTTACACACAACATTCCAAAAGGAAGATTTGTTTTCTCATGCTCACTCGCATATTTGTGAGCCATATCTTTCATTTCTCCATAAAAAAAACCTTCAATTAATTCATGAAGCGCGTATTTTATATCAGTTAAAGTGCCTCTGATTCAGTTGCATCATAATCCCTCTCCCATTTTTTAAAAAAATATAAAGAGGACCCCAATCCACGTAAAGGACGGGAAACCCGCGGTGCCACCTTTATTGGCTTGATCAGCCCGGCTTTGACGGTATCAGGGAAAAACCGTATACCTGCCTTTTGTAACGATAAGGCATTCGCCAAAGCCTACTCCGGACGTTTCGGTTTGGAAGCTCGGAAGCCCATTCGCCTGCATGTCATCACCGGTTCGCACCACCCACCGGCTCTCTTCGGAATCCACAAAGGTTACGCTTCTTCATTGCCATTGATTGATTATTATCTTAATGCTGAAAATAAAAAATGTCAATCTTCATTTTAAAAATCTTTTTATTTTTGTCAACCCATTTTTCATATTTGGATAACGGAACGGGATGTCGAAGACGGTTGTTTGTCGTAACACACTTTTCCGGTGGGAGAAGGCATTAAAGCTTTCCTTTCCGTGGTAAGCGCCCATCCCGCTTGCCCCGACGCCGCCGAACGGCTCAAATGGCAGTTCAAGAAGCGCCTGGCTCGTTTCTACCCCGCCTTCGATCACGGCGATAAAATCTTCCGGGAATATTTCTTCCACCAGTTTTTTCAAAGCTTTTGAAGTATGCGGCGTGTATTCCGACGGCTTGATCACTGCACAGTTTCCGGCGGCCACTGCGCCAACAAGCGGTACAAGCGCGAGCTGCAGCGGAAAGTTCCATGGCGAAATAATGAGCGCCGTGCCGTACGGTTCCGGTATAATCATGCTTTTTGAACCGGTATGGGTGAGCGGCGTTTTTGCCCGCTCCGGTTTCATCCATCTTTTCAAATGTTTCAATGTAAATGAAAGCTCGCTCAGAAGAATGCCGATTTCTGTTGCATACGCATCAAACGCCGACTTGTTCAAGTCTTTCCGGAGCGCACCCGACAGTGCCCTTTCATGCCGGATAACAGCTTTTTTCAGCGCCTCAAGCGCCCTAATGCGGAATGCATACGGCTTTGTTTTCCCCGAATAAAAGAAAGCTTGCTGTTTTGCCAGAATCGACTCTGCATTCATACGGAATCCTCTCTTTAAACAATCTTCAGCTGCTTATCGCGGTCATCTTTGTGCGCCTCATAAAAACGGACCATTGCCGGCAATGTCTCTTTGAAATCCGGGCAGGAAATCCCGGACCCCTCCAAATCTTTTTGGGCCGTGCTACAGTCATATTCTGCCTTGCATGTAAAATATTCAAGGGCTTCCCGCTCCGCATTCAGCCATTTCCGGAAAGCCTTAATAGAAAACAGCCATTCCATTACCGATAGCGGGATGGTCCCGTGCGGTTTTCTTCCGAGATACGCTTCCATGACCATTTTGTACAATTCGCGCATGCGGTACGGATGCGGGTCGGTAAGGTGATACGTTTTTCCCGTCTCGGCATGTGCATGGGCAAGATAAAGGGTGGCATCAAAAATGTAATCGACCGGGACAAAATTTCCTTCCGCCGTGCCCTCGCCGAAATACGGAATCACGGGAAAAATTTTAAATTTTGTAAGCGTATTCAAAAGAAAATAAATGCCGTCAAATTTAATGGTTTCACCAGTCTTTGAATGCCCTTTTACAATCCCAGGGCGGATCACCGTAACCGGCACCTCCCCCATGATGTCGCGAACGCGCTTTTCCGCTTCAAATTTTGACTCCTCATAATGGTTTTTAAACGTCTGCCCCATGTCGAGTTCATGTTCGTAAATGCGCCCTTCCCTTTTCCCCGACACGTAGGCGGTGCTGAAATACACATACCGTTTTAAGGCTTTAAGCGTTTTTACCCACTGGTTTACGTTATCTGTTCCCGTTACATTCACCCGCCAGGCGATGTCCCGTTTCACCGCAAGATCGTAAATGGCGGCAAGGTGGAACACATGGGTTACTTCTTCTGCCAGCTTGAAGCGCATCCCATCTTCAATCGAGAGCCCTTCTTTTGTAATATCCCCTTCAATGACGGTGAACTGTTCCTCCGAAATGTTTTCCGCTTCCTTGCAAATTTCCCTGATCTCCGCCTCTGCTTTTTGGCGCATCGCCGGAAGCACAAGCAAATAAATGTGCCCGGCCGGATAATCCAATTGTGCCATCCGCCTGATCAGCGACGAAGCGATAAAACCAGGAAAACCGGTAAAAAAATAAATGTTTTTCACGTGTCTCCCCTCCTGCTGGAAATCTATTGAATGATATTCGCCAAGCGGACATATTTCCCTGAAAAAAAGCAAAGATTCAGACGAAATTTCACCCCCTTTTTTCTCCCGTTCGGATAACGGCTTATGCTGCTGAATGCCCGGTTCCCCCTAAGAGCAGCTCGGTCCTTGCCGGCTGCTTTTAGCGGGAGGATTCCTGGCAATATACAGCAAGCCGGCCTTTTCTATTTGCCACCGTACGCTTCACCGGGCTGTACCCGCGTACCTTACAGCGATGGGAGACAATCCACTAAAAAAGCCTTGTTTTGCTATTTACGTTCCAAATTTCAGCTGCATATCTGAGCACGGTATAATCCGATGAAAATACACCGGCATTGGCGATATTGATCAATGCCATCTCCTGCCATTTGAGCGGATCGCGGTACAGCATGTCCACTTTTTTCTGCGCCAGCGCGTAATCCTCGAAATCTCTTAAAACAAAAAACTCATCACCATATTTAATGAGGGAATCAAAGATGTCCCGCCCTTCCGCCTGCACACCGGGAATCGAGCCGTCAATCAGCGCATCAAGCACACGGTGCAGCACCGGATTGTTTTTATAATAATCATAGGAATGATAAGACCGGTCATGGTAATATTGGAAAACTTCCTGATCGGTCAGCCCGAAAAGGATAATATTGTCTTCCCCCACGAGGTCGCGGATTTCCACATTTGCACCGTCCAGCGTGGCCAATGTGACCGCACCATTGAGCATAAATTTCATATTGCTCGTCCCGGAGGCTTCTTTGGATGCGAGGGAAATCTGTTCGCTGACGTCAGCCGCAGGGATGATCCGCTCGGCCAGCGACACACCGTAATTTTCGATAAAAACGATCTTCAGCATATCCCTGACTGCCGGGTCATGGTTAATAAGATCTGCTGCGGCGTTTATCAACTTAATGATTTCCTTGGCGTAAGTGTAGCTCGGTGCCGCTTTGCCGCCAAAGATGAAAACGCGCGGGTAAATATCTGCTCCCGGATCATCCTTTAATTTAAAATACAAGCTTAAAATATGCAAAAGATTCAAAAGCTGCCTTTTATAAGCATGGAAACGTTTGACCTGCACATCAAAAATGGCATCTGTCCGGACGGTGAGCCCTGTCCTTTTCCTAATATAGTCTGCCAGCCGTTGCTTATTAATTTGTTTGATTTCCGCAAGTTGCCGTAGGACGCTTTCATCCCGGCGAAATGGCTCCAGCATTTTCAAGTCTGTCGGCTTCGTCGCCCACTCCTTGCCGATTTTGCTGTCAATAAAACTGCTCAGCGGTTCGTTGGAAAGCAACAGCCAGCGCCGATGGGTAATGCCGTTTGTTTTATTATTAAATCTGGACGGGAAAATGTGATAGAAGTCACGAAGCACTTTTTCTTTCAAAATATTCGTATGGAGCTTTGCCACCCCGTTGATGCTATGGCTGCCAATGATTGCCAGGTGCGCCATCTTCACGCTCCCGCCCGAAATTACCCTCGTCCGCTCAATCATATCCCAGTCATATAAACGGGCCATGTCCTCGGCATAGCGGCGGTCAATCTCGCAAATAATTTGATAAATGCGCGGCAAAAGCTGTGCCATCATATCTGTCGGCCAACTTTCGAGCGCTTCGGACATAATGGTATGGTTGGTATAGCTGAGCACTTTTACCGTAACGTCCCAGGCCGGTTCCCAGTCCATGCCTTCCTCGTCCATCAAAATACGCATTAGTTCAGGGACACATAATGCCGGGTGTGTATCATTGATGTGGATTGCGACTTTTTCGGCGAGATTGGACATCGGCAGGCCGCGTTTTTTATAGGTGCGGATAATGCTTTGAATGCCTGCTGAGACGAAAAAATATTCCTGTTTCAAACGTAACAGACGCCCTTCATAATTGGAATCGTCAGGATACAGCACTTCCGAAATGCTTTCGATCCGGCTTTGCTGCTGAATAAAAGCATGGTACTCCGTGTTCGCATCCTCAAGCGGCATTTCCGCCGACCATAATCTTAAAGTGTTGACCGTATTGTCCCCGTAACCGATTACCGGGGTATCATACGGCACGGCAAGTACAATTTCCTCATTTTCATAATGGGGAACAAAATGCCCCGATGCATCTTTCTCAAGCCGGACGTTGCCGTAAAACCGCACATTTACCGCCTTGTTCAGCCGGCGTGTCTCCCACACATTGCCGTTTCGCAGCCAGTTTTCAGGCAGTTCAACCTGGTAGCCGTTGACAAATTTTTGCCTGAAAAGCCCGTACTTAAAACGGATGCCGTTCCCGTGCCCGGGGATCGCATGTGTCGCCATTGAATCGATGAAACAAGCTGCCAGCCGGCCAAGACCGCCGTTTCCCAGTCCGGCATCCAGTTCCACCTGTTCCAACGCTTCCAGGTCCATCCCCATTTCTTTAAGCCCCGCCCGGACCGTATCGAGAATTCCGAGGTTGAACAAATTACTTTTCAACATCCTGCCAAGCAAAAATTCCATTGAAAAATAGTAAACTTGTTTTTCCCCTTTTTCCAAGTAGCGCTGATTCGTGTTCCGCCATTCTTTTGCTGCATAAGAACCGATCAATTTTCCGAGTGTAACATACTGCTCTGTCAAATCAGATTTTTCCACATCCATTGTGAAGTAGTCCGACAGCATTCTTTCGAAATCGGCCTTAAATTGTTCCTTTGTGAGTTCCATCCCATTTCCTCCCGTTTTTTGCCCGTAATGTAACCCTTTCTCCGGAGAGGCTCAGAGCCGTTCCTGACTATTTTTTCAAATGCTGATTCTTCATTTTCCTGATTTTTATGATTTTATAAATAGCAAATCCGGCGGCACAGAGAAAAATGAGCCAGCCCAACTGAAATACCACATCAGGCCAATTGACATATGTATGCATGCTTTTCTCTCCTCCATAAGGGAATTTCCTTTTTCAAAAAATTTGTTCATCATCTTCCTAGTTTTATTTTAATGGACGCCGGAGCCATTGTCACCGAAAACTTTTTGCCGGCGTCCTAAAGCCCTTTTGCAAAGTGGCCGCTGCTCCATCGGTTTCTCGCGTGCCAACCGTCACGGTGTGTCGTGGGGAGGAGCAAAATTCACTCCCAAAAATTTTTGGATCTCTATTCCCATTTTTGGCTAAACCTATAAAAGGCGCCAACCAAAAAAGCACCCAAAGCCGGGATTTCTGCTTTGGGCGCTTCTTCTTTAAAACTTATATTTCTTCACAATCTCCTGTAAGTATTCCGACAGATAGGACAATGCTCTTGCCGAATCGCTGATGTCATCCATCGACTTAAGGTGGCTTTCAATGGAAGCGGCCATTTCTTCGGTTGCCGCCGCATTTTCTTCAGCAATTTGGGCAAGTTCGTTCGCAGTCGAGGTCACTTCCTGGACGGAGGCGGAAATTTCTTCCGAGATCGCCGCCATTTCTTCCACTTGCGGTGTGATCTCTTTCATCCCGTTCATGATCGTGTCAAATTTTCCGATCGAATCTTTGGAACGTGACACGCCGGTTTCCACATCTTTGGACACTTGTTCCATCTCGCGGACGGAATCTTCCGTATCATGCTGGATTTGCGTAATCAGCTTTTCAATTTCTTTTGTTGAGTTTTGCGACTGGTCGGCCAGTTTCCGGATTTCGTCTGCCACGACCGCAAACCCTTTTCCGTGCTCGCCCGCTCTTGCCGCTTCAATCGCTGCATTTAAAGCAAGCAAATTCGTCTGAGCCGCAATGCCTTTTATCACTTCTGTAATCTGGCTGATTTGCTTCGAATTTTCAAAGAGTGCCTGGATTTTTGCGTTGGATTGCGCGACAGAACCGGCAATGGACTTCATTTGCGCGACCGTCTCACGGACAGCCTCGCCGCCTTGTTTCGCATGTTCGAGCGTGGCATTGGACAAGCTGGAAATCGCCATCGTGCTGTCGGTTACTTTTTCCATTGCTTTTGCAATTTCACTCATCGCCTGGGCGCTGTTTTCCGTGCCGTTCGTCTGTGTTTCTGCACCGCTTGCAATCTGGGCAGCAGCGGAGTTGATTTCATGGCTTGCTTGTGTTGTATTTTCCGCGTTTGCCTTCAGCTCTTCTGAAGAGGAAACGACCATCTCCGCGCTTTTATCAACCTGGTCGAGAAGATCGCGCAGGCTGTCCTGCATTTTTTTAAAACTTACAGCCAGTTCACCGACTTCATCTTTTTTCCGGATATCTATTTCCTCTGTTAAGTCCCCGGAGGAAATTTTTAACGCTGCTTCTTTCAGGCGGTTAATCGGCCGTGTCACAGAACGGATGACAAAATAGGCTAATACCGTACCGAGAACGAGAAAAATGACGATGACAAGGATCATCCGGTCGATGATCGGCTGTACAGCTTTACCGACCTCATCAGCGTACACGGTGCCTGCGATTTTCCAACCCGTTAGGCTATCAGTTGTATAAATCATCACTTTTTCCTTCCCCTGATACGTATAGGAAGTGTGTCCGGAAACATGGTTAAATACGGTATCATACACTTTTTCTTTTGCATACGCGCCCGGTTTTTTTCCCGGCATAACGATATAATGGCGGGCCGGGTCTATAAGCACGGCATACCCGCTTTTCCCGATTTTGATTTCTTTTGCCATTTTTTGAATCGTACTTATTTTCAGGTCAACTGCGACCACCCCGGAGCTGTCTTGCGTCGTTTTGGCAATGGTGACAATCGTTTCCCCCGTGGTCGCGTCCTGGTACGGGGCCGTCACAACCGCTTTTCCGGGCTGTTCCATCGCTTCCTTATACCACGGCCTTTGCCTTGGATCATAACCTGCAGGCAAGTTGCCATTCGGTTCGATCATCATTTTCCCGGAAGCTGTCCCAACGTAAACATTCAAGACATTGTTATGCAGATTTGCATATTGGCTGAACATCGTCTTGATTTCGGACGGCTTTTTTTCCGTTTCGGCCGAAATTTTTTTAGAAAAATAATCCACATCGTCCATGCGCGGCTGGATCGCATCATGGATGATATTCTGCAACAGATTGACATTTTCCGTGGCGGCATTCAGCATTTGCGATTGGACTTCACTTCCTGCTGATTTGATTGAAAAATATCCGATCAGTACAGATGGAACGAGCAGGATTGCGAGGATCGAAACCATCAATTTCGCTTTCATGTTCCACCGTACATGTTTCTCTACCATCTTTCGCATGACAGGGCAACTCCTTTTGTTCATTTTCATAGCGGTTATCACTATTTCTTTTATCGTACCTTTTAGTCTCTTTTTCATAGGGCTTTATACCCGGAAAAATATATGCAAATGATTGATAAGGCTTACAGGCTGAAGGGATAGCGGTTTTTGCAAATGTGAAAAGAATATGACAGAAATTACCAGAATAAGCAGGAAATTTTTGCGGTATATCGAATATATGATTTAATGAAATAAAGGAGGGAGTTTGATGGCGGAAAGAACTATGATTATTGCGGAAAATCTTGCCCCCGGCCTGCTTGATGAAATCAGGAAACTGGTCCCGGAGTGGCGCATACTGGCCGGAAAGGATCCGGCGCATTGGCAGAATGAAGTGAAGAAAGCGGAAGTGATTGCGAGCTTTCGGAAAAAAATGGAAAAAGATGCATTATCGGAAGATTCCGCTCTCCGCTGGGTTCAAAGCTGGAGTGCGGGGGTGAACAGTTTCCCACTCGAACAATTTGAGAAAAAAGGGCTCTTTCTCACTTCTGCAAGCGGCGTGCACGCCTATCCGATTTCGGAAACCATTTTTGCAATGATGCTGGCATTGACAAGGAAAATCCATACATATGTCAGAAATCAAACGAAAAAGAAATGGGACCATGCCGGGTTAAAGCTGGAAATGCATGGAAAGACGATTGGCATTATCGGTGTCGGGGAAATCGGGCTTGAAACGGCAAAAATTGCCAAAGCCTTCGGGATGAAAGTGCTGGGCGTGCGGCGTTCCGGTGCGCCTGCCGAGTTTGTAGATGAAATGTATACGAACGGTCAGCTTCATGATATGCTGCCGCTTTGTGATTATGTTGCCGTCTGCCTGCCGCTTACGAAAGAAACGTATCATTTATTCGGGAAAGAAGCATTTGCCCGGATGAAGCCGTCTGCATTTTTTATCAATATCGGCAGAGGGGAAATCGCAAATGAAAAAGAACTGGCGGATGCGCTTTCCTCCGGCGAAATTGCCGGTGCCGGGCTGGATGTATTTGAAAAGGAACCGCTCCCTGAAGACAGCCCGCTTTGGGAGCTGGAAAATGTGATCATTACCCCGCACACGGCCGGCTCAACCGAACATTATGACGAGCGGGTTGTCCGGGATATCTTCATTCCAAATTTAAAACGGTATCTCGCTGGTGACAAGCCGGACATTCATCTTGTCGACTACAAAAAAGGTTATTAACCTGTTTGCGCGAATCAAAAAATACGGTGATTTTTAAATTATTTCATTTTTCCCTTTACAGAACTAAAATCAGCTGTTAGAATATTTAGCACAGAGCAAAATGATATCCGAAAAGTAATGATGAAGAAGGCGTATTTGCAAAAAGCCGCAGAGAGTCGGTGGTTGCTGCGAACCGATGCTTTTGCTAATACAATGCCCAGCGCTTCTGAACTGGCCGGCCGAAAGTGATGTAGGCCGCACCCGGCACATGCCGTTATTTTCCCAGAGGTTGCATTTCGCAGCAAATGAGGGTGGCACCACGGTATACGACGTCCCTCCTCCACAAGGATTTTTTGTGGCGGAGGGACGTTTTATTTTAATTTTATATTGGAGGATTGACGTACTCATGCTTTTTTGTAAGGAATCGCTATTCACACCAGGCCCGACCCCCGTACCGGACCGCGTAAAACAAGCCATGAACCAGCCTATGGTCGCACACCGCAGTGAAGTCTTTTCAAATAGCCTGAAGCAAGTGGCGACAAAACTGATGCCGGTCTTTGGTGCAAAAGAACCGGTGGTCGTTATTGCCGGCAGCGGGACATCCGCACTGGAAAGCGCCGTCTGCAACGTTGTCCATGAAGGCGACCATGTCGTTGTCGTGGTCACCGGCGTGTTTGGGGAGCGTTTTGCTTCCATTTGCGAATCATACGGCTCCCATGTCCACCGCCTCAATATAGAATGGGGAACCGTCTGCCGTCCGGAACAGCTGGAAACGTTCCTTAAGGGGTTAAAAGATCCGGTCAAAGCGGTTTTTGCCACCTATTGCGAAACATCCACATCGGTGTTGAACCCGGTGAAAGACCTTGGAGCCGTTGTAAAGCGGCTGACCGATGCCTTGTATATCGTTGACGGCGTCAGCTGCATTGGCGGTGTGCCTGTAGATATGGAAGATTACCAGATTGATATCCTTGTCTCCGGTTCGCAAAAAGCGCTCATGCTGCCGCCGGGGCTTGCCTTTGTCGCCGTCAATAAGCGGGCCAAAGAGGCAATCAAAAACGGCCCTGAGAAACGGTTTTATCTCGACTTGAACCGTTATATCGATTCATACGATGAAGCCGTGACAACCCCGTTCACTCCGCCGGTTTCGCTTGTGTTTGGTGCAGAAGAAGTGTGCCGGATGATTGAGGAAGAAGGCTGGGACAATGTCATCAAGCGCCATGAAATTTTGCGCGATATGACCCGCGCCGGCGTGAAAGCTTTGGGCCTTCCACTCCTTGTCGAAAACGACGCGGATGCTTCGCCGACCGTCACAGCGGTGAAACCGGATGGCGATCAAGCCGGGGCAATCAAAAAATATTTGCAGGATCATTTTTCAATGGTCGTTGCAAGTGGACAAAAGCAGCTGAAGGGAAAAATTTTCCGGATTGGCCATATGGGGTACAGCACGCCTTTTGACGTGATCAACGTTTTAACCGCGCTGGAAATGGCGGTACACGAACTGAATGGAAGGGATACTTTCGGCATCGCGGTGAAAAAAGCGGAGGAGGCATGGAAAGCGCATGTTTAACATTTTAGTAACGGATAAAGTAAGCGAAGAAGGCTTGAAAAAACTGTATGCGCACAAAGATTTTATCGTTGAACACCAGCCGGGCATTGCGCCGGAAGATTTAAAAGCCACAATCGGCCAATATGACGGGCTGATTGTGCGGAACCAAACAAAAGTGACAAAAGACATCATTGAGGCATCCGGCAATTTGCGTGTCATAGCAAGGGCCGGGGTCGGCGTTGACAATATTGATGTCGATGCTGCGACGAGAAAAGGGATTATTGTCGTCAATTCACCGGGAGGAAACACGATTTCCGCAACGGAGCATACACTCGCCATGATGCTTTCCCTTTCCCGCAATATCCCGCAGGCACACAAGTCCGCAGCCGCAGGAAAATGGGAGCGTGAAAAGTTCAAAGGCGTCGAGCTTTTCAAGAAAACGCTCGGCATCATCGGGACGGGAAAAATCGGGACAGAAGTGGCGAAACGGGCAAAAGCATTTGGCATGGCCGTGCTCGGGTATGACCCGTATTTAACCGAAGAACGCGCGGCCAAGCTCGGCATCAAAAAAGCAACGCTTGACGAAATTGCCGCCCAAGCCGATTTCATCACGCTCCATACGCCGCTGATGAAAGAAACGAGGCATTTGATCAATGAAGCTTTTTTGTCAAAAACGAAAAAAGGTGTCCGCATCATCAATTGCGCACGCGGCGGGCTTGTTGACGAACAGGCGCTGCTTCAGGCGCTTCAGGAAGGCCGCGTTGCAGGGGCTGCCCTGGACGTTTTTGAAAACGAGCCGGAAATCACGCCGGGGCTTTTGGAACTGCCGAATGTTATTGTAACCCCACATCTCGGCGCTTCGACCCGCGAAGCACAGGTCCGGGTGGCGGCAGATGTCAGCGACGAAATCATCCATATTTTTGAATCTGAGGAGATCCGCAATGCCATCAATATGCCGCAAACTTCCGGGGAAAACCGCGAACGGATGGAACCATTCCTCCTTCTTGGCGAACAGGTGGCACAGCTCGGCATCCAGCTTTTGGATGAAGCGCCGGAAAAAATTGAAATTACGTACGCCGGCGAGCTTTTGGATGAAGATACAAAACTGCTGACGAGAACGATTATCAAAGGGATTCTGGCGCGCCATCTCGGCAGCACCGTTAATCTTGTCAATGCCCTCCATCTCTTAAAGGAACAGGGGTTGACATACAATCTGCAGCGCAATGCGGCGTTTAAGGGCTTCTCCAATTATTTGGAACTGGCACTGTATAAAAAAGGCAAACAAGTGAATATCGGCGCTTCGATCATTAACGGGTTTGGCGGCCGCATCGTGAAGCTGAACGATTACCGTGTCGATCTCCGCCCGGAACAGCACCTTCTTTATATCCGGCATCTGGACATCCCGGGCATGATCGGTCAGGTCGGATCGATTCTCGGCAGCAACGATACCAATATCGGGACGATGCAGGTGGGTCGGAAAGAAATCGGCGGGGAAGCGATCATGGTACTCACGCTCGATAAAACCGCAAGCCAGCAAGTGCTGGACCAATTAAAAGAGGTAATCGGCATTAAAGCCGTTCAGACTTTGGAACTCGCAACCGGCTATACCTTTCAGGAAGAACCTTTTATAGAAGTATAAATAAAAAGCATTCACGGCAAAACGCTGTGAATGCTTTTTTTCGGATACAAGTCAAAATGAGGCTTGTACGACCCGGTTTTTATTGGACTTCCATCCTGAGGTCGCCGGTTTTTGCCCAGCCGAACAACTTGAGGAAATGATAGATGCCGAGCGTTGTAAAAATGGGTAAAATCACACCTGCCGCAATATAAGCAAGCAACACGCGGGTTCCCTGGTTTGCGAGAATATTAAGCGGTGCAATTAAAGAATTCAGGCCAAGCCCGCCGAGTTCATACGGCACTTTTAAATGGAACATCATCGTTGCAACCGGCGCACAAATGAGCGACGAAACAAACGGCGGAATGACAAGACGCGGATTTTTCACCAAATTTGGGAACTGGACTTTTGGTGTAATCAATGACTGTGCAATATTGCCGCCCCAGTCATTTTGTTTCAGCGACATTGCCGTAAAACCGACAAACTGGACCGTACAGCCGATCAGTGCAGCTGCGCTGGATACCGGATCAAGCTGCAGCGCAATGGCAAGCGCGGCCGAAGAAGCAGGTGACATGAGCAGGATGCTCCAGACGAGCGATACAACCATTGAGCCGAAAAGCGGCGAACCCTGTACAGACGCCGTAATTTCACCGCTCAGCCATTGCAAAAACGGCGTGGTGACAGCAGCAAGGCCAACGCCGGCAACACCGCCAACAAGAATCGCGGCAAACGGAATTGCCATCATATCGAGCTTTGTTTTGCCAGTTACGCGTTTTCCGACCCACGTTGCGACAACTGCAGCCAGCACAGCACTTACAGGTTGTCCGGTAACAATCGTAATCAAGCCGTCCTGGGTTGTGCCGATCGCGTTTCCGCCGACTGCCGCACAAGCCATCGAACTGAAAATGACCAATGTATTGCCGCCAAGCTGGTATGCAACGCCTGCGCCGATGGCCGGTGCCAACAGCGATTTTGTCGCTGCCCCGATGGTCAAAAAGCCGTCCCAGCCGAGGAATTTCCCGAACGTTTCAAGCAAAAGTCCCAGCCCCAAAGTCACGAGCACAGCGTTTGCTACCCCGGCAGATGCTTTATACGCCCTGTCAATGACATAATCTTTAGTTGCTCGCTTCACCTTTCCCACTCCTTGAAATATTCTGAATTGAAAAGCCGTTATGATCGCCGTTCCCTTTTACTTTCCGTCCTCAATGATTTCCGCCAAATGCCGGCTTGTCCATCTTGATTTCCGCTCCTTTTTTTATAGATGTTCAAATATTACATTCATTTTAAAATAAAGTCAACACTTAATTTTATTTAAAAATACTTTTTTTCAAACTTTTTATCTTCCTTTTTATAGAGAAGCTGGCAAAATTATACTATATTAATAAAGTGATCATGTGAGATTTCCCTACAAATTTTCTTTTCAGAAATGCCATTTTTCACGCAGCGGAATATCTTGCCAAAAAGAGGCATGCCTTCGCATGCCCCAGCTCTACAAAAATATGTTTTTGAGGTCTGCCACATTTTCAAAAATATAATCTGCCCCGTGTTCTTCAAATTCGGCTTTTGCTTCTTTTCCGGACAAGCCGGTTAAAATGCCGGCAAATTGGGCGCCTATTTTTTGCGCAGCAAGCAGGTCTGCAAGCGAGTCCCCGACAATCAGGATTTCCTGCCCGTTTTCAAGCGGGAGGCTGCATTCCGTACAGCCGCGGGCGGGCGTGTTTTTCCCTTTTAAAGCAAGCAGATAGGTAAAAGGGTTCGGCTTTGCAAGCGGCGTATGGCCGCCAAGCTCCTCTTCCGCCTTTAAAACGTCGTCCGCCGTTACGATATGCTCCTCATGAAACAGCGGCAGCCAGCCAAGCGCCCGGAACGGCCCGTACGTTTCAAGCTGCGGCCTTCCCGTGCCGACACCAAGTTTCAGCCCTTTCTCTGCCAAAAAGGAAAACAAGGCACCGATTTTTTCCGGTTCGGCAAGCGGAATCTCCTCATCGAGAAACCCTTTTTTTCCCGTTTGCACGCTCGGCTTCCCGGTAGATGCCACAATATTTTGGTCGCCGACATACCATTCCTGGGAAGCATGCTCGCACACCGACCAGAGCGCGCCTTTTTTGCCAAGCTGCGTATCTGTAAGCCCGAAGATTTCATAAGCAAGCTGATCCAGCACTTTCAATAAATCCTGTTTCGTTTCAGGCCTCTTTGCAAACCAGTTTAAAAAGATGCTATAGTCGGTTTCAACCGGATAATGTGCAAGCACCTCGCGGATTTCATGAAGCGTTTCATCATCGATTTCACGTGACAACCAGCCGCGGATCCGGCCCGCTTCCTTTTCCTTTATTTGTGAAAGCAAGTGTAAAAGCTGGCAGGTGAACGTTAAATAAATCATATCCCAGTTCGCGTTCATCCCGCGCGATTTTAAAAACCGCAGCACTTCATCATGTTGAAAAACATCAGCCCGAATGCGCCTGATTTCCTCATCTGTTAAGGCTGTTTTAAATTGTTCCGGTGCGAGCCCTAAATAATGGCCGCTATGTATCAATTCCCAGACGGTTAAGCCGGATGCGTCAAAATAACGTTCCTCGCTCAGCAATACGCCGTCCACATCAAATAATACCGTTTGAATCATCTCTTCACCTCTTTCCTACATCAGTGTAACAAAGGATGCTGTTTTTTTGTATCGTTTTCTCCCTTTTCGGCCTGCACAAAGAAAAGGCGCCCCGGGGCACAGCCTAGTGACAACGCCCGGCATGCCCCGGTCTGGTGCCCGGTTCTAAAGCGAAACAACCCTATGTTTTTTTTTGCCAGCCGTAGCCAGCCGTTTGAAGTGAGAAATTTTATCCAGATCCGCATTTCCGCCGCTTACAACAATGCCGACGTGCTTTCCTGAAACGCCAGCTTTGCCGCTTAATACAGCCGCGAATGCCGCCGCTCCTGCCCCTTCGACAAACATTTTTTCGCGTTCAAGCATATAAATGATGGCAGTGGCAATGTCTTCATCGCTTACTGTCACGACATCATCCACATACTTGCTGATTAATGGAAATGTCAGCTGGCCGGTCTCTTTTACAAGAATACCGTCCGCAATGCCCGAAACATGTTCGAGCCGGCTGTTGCCCATCCCTTTAAAGCGATTATAGGCGGCAGGCGCCCCCTCGGACTGCACGCCGATGACGCGGATTTTCGGATCATAATTTTTCAGGAGACAGGCCATGCCGGCAATTAAGCCGCCGCCCCCGACCGGAATCACAACCGTATCAAGATCCGCGCATTGCTGGATCATTTCGAGAGCGATCGTTCCCTGGCCGGCCATCACTTCATAATCGTCAAACGGGTGAATAAACGTTGCCCCTGTGATTTGCTGGTCCAATACAGCTGCTTCATACGCTTCCTGAAAAGATTCGCCGGTCAGCACGACTTCCGCACCATACGCCTTTGTTGCCAATACTTTGGCAAGCGGCGTTTTTTCCGGCATATATATTTTTGCCTTCAACCCCTGTTTCGTTGCCGAAAACGCAACACCTTGCGCATGATTGCCCGCAGATGCCGCAATCACGCCGTTTTTTCTCGCATCCCCTGTTAAGTTCGTAATCTTATTCAGTGCGCCCCTGATTTTAAAAGACCCTGTGCGCTGCAGGTTTTCCATTTTAAAGTAAAGCCTTGTCCCTGCCATTTCATTGAATGTCGCCGATTCGTTCAACGGCGTCCGGTGCACGACCGGCAATAAATTTTCAAATGCTGCTACAATGTCTTTCGTTTGTAAGAAATCCCCATTGTTCTTGTCACACTCCTGCGTTTTCAGACGCTTCAAATTTTGAAATTTCATCTTCAAGCAATAATGTCAGCCCGATTTCATCCAGTCCCTTTAACAGCATATTCTTCGGATACGGATCAATGTCAAAGTGGATGGCCTTTTCTCTCGTTAATACCACTTGTTTTTCAAGATCAACCGTTAAAAAGAGCCGTTCTCTCTGTGCCTTGTCAATCAAATCACGCACTTCTTCTTCCGGCAGCTCTACGGTTAAAATCCCGTTTTTCAGACAGTTATTATGGAAAATATCAGCAAAACTTGGTGCGATGACCACTTTAAAGCCGTAATCCTGTAATGCCCAAGGCGCGTGCTCCCGTGAAGAGCCGCATCCGAAGTTGTCGCCTGCCACTAAAATCTGCGCACCATCGTATTTCGGGTCATTTAAAGGAAAATCTTCCCTTTTATTTCCGTTTTCATCGAAGCGCCAGTTGTAAAACAAGCATTCTCCGAACCCTTGGCGCTCAATCCTTTTCAAAAACTGTTTCGGAATGATCTGGTCGGTATCGACATTTTTCCGGTCCAATGGGAATACGAGCCCTGAAAAAGTTTGAAATGGCTCCATTTGCTTTTGCCCCCTCTCTTCGTATAGATGAATGAATTTTCTTCTGCTACCTGCTGCAAAAGAAGCAGCACGGCATGCCGCCATTTAGCGGACTGGCTCAGGCTGGCCGAGCTTCCGGACATCGACAAATTTGCCGTAAATGGCGGCGGCTGCAGCCATTGCCGGGCTGACAAGATGCGTTCTGGCGCCTGTTCCTTGCCTGCCTTCGAAGTTGCGGTTCGATGTGGAGGCGCATCGTTCTCCGGCAGGGACAATATCATCATTCATGGCAAGGCACATGCTGCAGCCCGACTCGCGCCATTCAAACCCGGCTTGCGTAAATATTTTGTCCAGGCCTTCTTCTTCTGCCTGTGCTTTCACGCTTTGCGACCCCGGAACAATGAGGGCCCGAACCCCTTCTCTTACATGCCGGCCTTTTACAATTTCCGCTGCAGCCCGCAAATCGGCAATCCGCGAGTTCGTGCACGAGCCGATAAACACGTGCTGGACAGGGATGTCTGTGATTTTCATCCCCGGTTCAAGGCCCATGTATTGCAACGCTTTTTCAACCGCCTGCCGTTCGCCCGGATCGTTGATTTCAGCCGGGTCCGGCAATGTTTCACTGATGGGGAGGCACATGGATGGATTTGTACCCCATGTAACCTGCGGCTCAATTTCTGCTGCGTCCATTTCAAGCGTTTTGTCATAGACGGCGCCTTCGTCTGATGCCAGCGAGAGCCAGTATGCTGCTTTTTCTTCAAAATCTTCCTTCGGCGCATATTTCCTTCCGCGCAAAAAGGAAATGGTCGTTTCATCTGGGCTGATCAACCCCGCCCTGGCCCCTGCTTCAATCGACATATTGCAAACGGTCATCCGCTCTTCCATGGACAAATTGCGGATCGCTTCACCGGTGTATTCGACAATATGGCCGGTGCCGACGCCAATCCCGAATTTTGCAATGATGGCAAGGATTAAATCTTTAGCCGTCACGCCTGGCCCAAGTTTGCCGTTGATTTTGATTTGCATCGTTTTCGGGCGCTTTTGCCATAATGTTTGGGTTGCCAGCACGTGTTCCACTTCACTCGTGCCGATTCCGAAAGCAATGGCGCCGAATGCACCGTGCGTGGATGTGTGGCTGTCGCCGCATACGATCGTTTTCCCGGGCTGGGTGAGTCCCAGTTCCGGTCCGATCACATGAACAATCCCCTGGTCTGGATGGTTGATGCCAGCAAGCGGGATGCCGAATTCCTGGCAATTTTTCTCCAAAGTGGACATTTGTTTTTTCGAGACTGGGTCTTTTGAAACCCTGCCCTTTGTTGTCGCAACATTATGGTCAACGGTGGCGAATGTTAAATCCGGCCTCCGCACTTTACGGCCATTCATCCGTAACCCCTCAAACGCCTGCGGGGACGTAACCTCATGGACAAGGTGCAGGTCAATATAGAGCAGGTCCGGTTTCCCTTCTTCGCGGTGGACCAAATGGTTTTCCCATATTTTTTCGATAATCGTTTTCGGTGCCATCGTATCACTCCCATCTGCCGCTTTTCGTTTTTTTAGATCAATCTCCGTTTTGCCTCTTCCTGTGGTTAAAAACTGCACTGTTTTTCCATCCCGGAAAACGCGTGGACCGCCGTAAACAGCCACTTATTTTCTGTTGAAAAATACGCTCATTGCAAAATGCGTGGACGGGCTTCACTGTTATTTAATTTTTCAATCAGTTTGTCTGTGAGCTCATTTGTGCTGACCACTTTTCCGTTTTTCACCTGCAAATCACCTGTACAATAACCGTCTTGCAGCACATCATCCACCGCTTTTTCAATCGCCGCCGCTTCTTTCTCAAGTCCGAACGAATAACGGAGCATCAAAGCCGCCGACAGCACTGTCCCGAGCGGATTGGCTTTTCCCTGCCCGGCGATATCCGGCGCTGAGCCGTGGACCGGTTCATACATGCCGAACCGGTCGGAACGGAGGCTTGCGGATGGAAGCATGCCGAGACTGCCGGTAATCACGGACGCTTCATCGCTTAAAATATCACCGAACATATTCTCAGTTACAATGACATCAAATTGGCCCGGATTTGCAATCAGCTGCATCGAGGTGGAGTCGACAAGCATATGGCTTACTTCCACATCCGGATACTTTTTCGCGGTTTCCTCCGCAATTTCGCGCCACATTCTGCTTGATTCCAGCACATTCGCCTTATCGACGGACGCCAGTTTTTTTCTTCTGATTTGCGCAAGCTGGAATGCTTTTTCAATAATTCTCTCAATCTCTTCCCTTGTATAAGCAAGCGTGTCTACCACTTCATTCCCGTCCGGCCCGCGCCTTTCACTCGGGCGCCCAAAATAGAGGCCACCCGTCAGTTCGCGGACGATAACAAGATCGACGTTTTCCACCCGTTCCCGTTTTAAAGGCGATGCATTTAAAAGCGGGGCATATGCTTTAACCGGGCGCAGGTTCGCAAACAGCCCCATTTCTTTCCGGATTCCGAGCAGGCCTTTTTCCGGGCGGAGGGAAGCCGGGTTATGATCCCATTTCGGCCCCCCTACTGCGCCAAGCAAAATGGCATCGCTCCTGCGGCAAATGTCAAGCGTTTCTTCCGGGAGGGGCGTCCCCGCGTCATCAATGGCGGCGCCCCCGATCAGCGCATTTTCAAAAACGGCTTCATGCCCGTCATTGTCCAATACGGTTTTTAAAACGCGGATCGCTGCATCCATCACTTCCGGCCCGATCCCATCACCGGGCAGTACGGCCAGTTTCATTTTCATTGTCGTTCCTCCCCGAAAATCACACCTGTACTTGTTTTCTCGATTGCTGTTCCATTGCGTGCGCCCTGTTGATTGCATTTAAAAATGATTTTGCGGAAGCTTCCAGTACGTCTTGGGCAGAACCGCGCCCGCCGCATTCAAACTCCCCGAATTTCACTTTGACATATGCATCCGCAAGCGCATCCTGGCCGGAACCGACTGACTGCAGTTTATAGTCTTTCAGCTCAATCGGGCCGTCAAACAGCTTGCTGATCGTATGGTAAATCGCCTCAACGCTCCCCGATCCGGTGCTGGCTTCTTCAACAAGCGTTCCTTCCGGTGTTTTGATTCTTACTGTGGCGGTCGGAATATTCAATGTGCCGTACTGCACCTGCACACTTTCCAGTTCATAATGGGCAGCATCTGCCGCATCGGTTTGCTTTTCGGCTAAAATGGCGAACAAATCGTCATCGGTCACTTCTTTTTTCTTATCCGTCAATGCTTTGAAAGCTTTAAACGCTTCGTTCAGTTTTTCCTGGCCAAGATCAAAGCCGAGCGCTGCTGCTCTTTCTTTAAAAGCGTGGCGGCCGGAATGTTTTCCGAGCACAAGCCGGTTGCTTGAGAATCCAACCAGTTCCGGCGTAATGATTTCATATGTCGAAGCCTCTTTTAACACGCCGTCCTGATGAATGCCGGCTTCATGGGCAAAAGCATTGGCGCCGACAACCGCTTTATTGCCTGGTACAACCATCCCGGTCAGTTTGCTGACCAATTGGCTTGTGCGTTTGATTTCATCCAATTTCAAGCGGGTTTTCTTCTTGTAATAATCCTGCCTGATGTGAAGGGCGACCGCCACTTCTTCGAGGGCAACATTGCCTGCCCGTTCGCCGATGCCGTTGATCGTCCCTTCCACTTGCTGGACTCCATGTTCAATGGCTGAAAGCGTATTGGCCGTCGCCATCCCGAGATCATCATGGCAATGGGCGGATAAAATGACTTTATCAATATTCGGGACGTGTTCCTGAATATAGTCATACAGTGCACCGTATTCTTTCGGCGTCGTATAGCCGACAGTGTCCGGCAGGTTGATGACATTTGCGCCGGCATGGATCACTTCTGTAATGATCCGGACGAGAAAGTCTTTATCCGACCTCGTCGCATCTTCTGCCGACCATTGCACCAGCGGGAATTTTTGCTTCGCATATTTCACGGCTTCAACAGCGATGGCTGCCACTTCATCCGGCGTTTTTCGCAATTTGTATTGCATATGAATCGGCGATGTGGCCAGAAAAATATGGATCCTTGGCTCGGCGGAATGTTTCAGTGCATCCCAGGCTGCATCAATGTCCTGTTTGTATGCCCTCGCCAGACCGGTAACGGAACTGTTTCGGACCGTTTTTGCGATTTTCTCAACCGCTTCAAAATCCCCTTTTGAAGATGCAGGAAACCCCGCCTCCATGATATCTACGCCAAATTTTTCCAGCTGTTTGGCAATTTCGACTTTTTCCACGGTGTTGAGGTTGACGCCTGCCGATTGTTCCCCGTCCCTTAACGTCGTGTCAAAAACATTAACCTTTTGCATTCACAGCCACTTCCTTTTGTTTAATCGGATTTTTGACAAAAGGCATTAAATCACGCAGTTCTTCTCCGACTTTTTCGAGCGGATGATTTTGCTCGCGTGTATTGATGGCATTGAACATTGGGCGGTTTGTCTGGTTTTCAAGCAGCCATCCTTTGGCAAATGTGCCGTTTTGGATATCTTTTAAAACCTCTTTCATGCGCTTTTTCGTATCTTCGTTCACAACGCGCGGGCCGGAGACGAAATCGCCCCATTGCGCCGTATCGGAGATGGAATAGCGCATATTTTTCAGACCTCCTTCATAGATCAAATCGACGATCAACTTCATCTCATGACACACTTCAAAATAAGCGAGTTCCGGCTGGTACCCTGCTTCCGTTAACGTTTCAAAACCGGCTTTGATTAAGGAGGTCAACCCGCCGCACAGGACAGCCTGCTCACCGAACAAATCCGTTTCGGTTTCTTCCTTAAAGGTTGTTTCCAAAACGCCGGCCCGGGCAGCCCCGATTCCTTTTGCATAAGCAAACGCCAGGTCTTTTGCTTCCCCCGTCACATCCTGGTGGACGGCAACAAGCGCAGGCACCCCGGCCCCTTCTTCAAATGTCCTTCTGACGAGATGCCCCGGGCCTTTTGGCGCAACCATAAAGACGTCAACATTTTCCGGCGGGACAATCTGGGTAAAATGGATGTTGAATCCGTGGGCAAATGCGATTGCATTGCCGGGTTCGAGCCCTGCTTCCACTTCTTCTTTGTATACTTTTGTTTGCTGCTCATCCGGCAGAAGCATCATGATGACATCCGCTTCTTTTGCGGCTTCCTTCACAGGCTTAACGGAAAATCCGTCCTGTTCCGCGCAGTTAAACGACCGGCCCGGCCTGACGCCGACAACTACGTCAAAACCGTTATCACGAAGGTTTTGTGCATGGGCATGGCCCTGGGAGCCATAGCCGACAACGGCGATTTTTTTCCCTCTCAATGCTTCTTCTTTGATGTCTTTTTCAAGATAAACTTTTGCCATTTTTCATTCTCTCCTTAAGTTCAAGATTTTTATTTTAATAGGGAATACGAGCTTAAATCGGTTACTTGTTTTTGCGAGCCGCGCAGAAATGCGGTCATCCCGGTACGGACCATTTCTTTAATGCCGTACGGTTTAAGCAGGTCAACGAGCGCCTCCACCTTGTCGCTGTCGCCGGTTACCTGGATGGTGACAGATTCCCTGCTGACATCTATGATGGAGGCACGGAACGGTTCGACAAGCCCGCCGATTTCGCTTCTCGTCTGCGGTGTGCTCAATACTTTAATCAAAGCAAGTTCCCGTGAGACGATGGCCTGGCCTGTGATGTCCTGGACTTTGATCACATCGATCAGCTTGTTCAGCTGTTTTGTCAGCTGCTCCGCCTGCCTGTCGTCTTCGACATTGACGACAATGGTCATGCGCGAGATGCCCTCCGTTTCGGTGCGGCCGACCGTAATGCTGTCAATATTGAACTGCCGCTTTGCGAGGACGCCGGTAATTTTGTTCAGCACCCCGCTCTGGTTTAAAACAGTGGCTACAACAATCCGCTTCATGGCTTCACCCCCATCATTTCATGCAGCCCCTTGCCCGGCGCGACCATCGGGAACACCGCTTCAAGCCTTTTCACGCGGCAGTCGACAACGGCAGGCCCTCCATCCTCGAAAACAGATTTCAGCACCTGTTCGAGTTCTTCGTTGTTCGTCGCGCGGCAGCCTCTGATGCCGTAGCTTTCCGCAAGTTTGACAAAATCGGGCTGGACCGGGATCGTCGAATAGGAATAGCGCTCTTCGTAGAAAGATTCCTGCCACTGCCGTACCATGCCGAGATACTGGTTATTCACAATGAATATCTTGAGCGGCAAATTTAATTCTTTTACAACGGCAAGTTCCTGTAATGTCATCTGGAAGCCGCCGTCGCCGCTGATCGAAACCACCAGTTGGTCCGGACATGCGATTTGCGCGCCGATTGCGGCCGGAAATCCGAATCCCATCGTGCCGAGCCCGCCGGATGTAATCCACTTGTGCGGCTTTTCAAACCCGTAATACTGTGCCGCCCACATCTGGTGCTGGCCGACATCCGTCGAAATGATCGCATCCCCGTTTGTGTAATGATGGATTCTTTGAATGACATGCTGCGGAGACAATTCCTCGCCGTCATCTTCGTACCAAAGCGGGAAATTTTCGGCGTATGCTTTTACATGGCGGACCCACTCATCCGTGCCGGCGTTTTGCAAATCTTCCGAACAAATCTTCTGCAAGGCTTCCTTTGCATCTGCCACGATCGGGATATCGGTTTTGACATTTTTGCCGATTTCAGCCGGGTCGATATCAATATGGACAACCATTGCATTCGGGGCAAAGTGGGCTAAGTTGCCTGTCAGGCGGTCATCGAACCGGGCCCCGATATTAATGAGCAGATCGCATTCGCAAATGGCCATGTTTGCCGCATACGTTCCATGCATGCCGCCCATGCCGAGAAAAAGCGGGTGGCGGAACGGAAAACTGCCAAGGCCGAGCAGCGTGTTTACGACCGGGATGCGGCACTTTTCCGCAAACTTGAGCAAAAAATCAGACGCCTTTGCATGGAGGATGCCGGCTCCTGCCAATATGACCGGTTTTGCGGAATAAGAGACAGCTTCCACAAGCTTTTTAATCTGGAGCGGATTCGGGCTTGTATTCGGCTGGTAACCGGGGAGATATACTTCCCGGTTTTCTCCCATTTCCACCGTGCCCTGCTGGATATCTTTCGGGATATCGACCACCACCGGTCCGGGCCGGCCGGATTTTGCAATATGAAAAGCTTCTTTGACGACCCGCGGCAAATCCCGCAAATCCCTTACCTGGTAATTGTGCTTGGTAATCGGGGCCGTCATGCCGATAACATCGGCTTCCTGGAACGCGTCCGAGCCGATGACGGAAGTGCCGACCTGGCCGGTAAAGACGACGAGCGGGAGCGAGTCCATCATCGCATCGGCAATCCCGGTGATCAGGTTGGTTGCCCCCGGGCCCGAAGTCGCAATGACGACACCTGGTTTTCCGCTAACGCGCGCGTAACCTTCTGCCGCGTGAATGGCCCCCTGCTCATGCCGGGCCAGGATATGCCTGACCGGCTGGTTGTATAGGGCATCGTAAATCGGTAAAACCGCACCCCCCGGATAGCCGAACATTACTTCGACTCCTTCCCGCACCAATAACTGGACAAGCGCCTCAGCACCCGTACATTCTGCTGTTTTCACATTGCCATCCATTCTTGCTTTCGCACACACGATTTAACCTCCTATTCTGATTTGCGCAGGCTCCTTGATTTATCCCAATAAAAAACGCCTTTCTCTCCTTGAAAACGGCAAAAGGAATAATCGTTTTTGCCGGTTTTGCAGGGATGAAAAGGCATCTTTTCATGGTACCACCCAACTTCACAGCGTTCTCACAAACGCCGCCTCATGCAGCATCGTTTACAAAATGCTGCTTTTGGTAACGGGTCCTCCGCTTCATGCGGCCGACCCGGCAAGTCCTAGTAGGCAGAACCGTTCAGACTTGCACTCAGAGGCGATGTCGTGACCGGGGTATTTACCGGGCTCCCAGCATCCCCGGCTCTCTAAAAAATACCTGATCCGATCACTTTGTCCCCGTCAACGTTTTTTGCGGTAATCCGATTTTTAAAACCCCGCCTGTATTCGCAGAAGTCACGAGTGCGGAATATCTTGCCAGGTAGCCGCTTGTGATTTTCGGCTCCGGCTGCACCCAATTTTGTTTTCTTCTTTGCAATTCTTCATTCGGAACATGGAGCTCAATCCTTCTGTTGATTAAATCAATCGTAATGCGGTCGCCGTTTTCAACAAGTGCGATCGGCCCGCCTTCCGCCGCTTCCGGTGAAATATGGCCGACGCAGATGCCGCGGGTTGCGCCGGAAAATCTGCCGTCCGTAATCAAGGCAACGGTTTTGCCAAGCCCCCGGCCCATAATGGAGGATGTTGGCGCGAGCATTTCCGGCATGCCCGGCCCGCCTTTTGGCCCTTCATAACGGATCACGACGACATGCCCTTCACGGACAAGGCCGCTGTCAATCCCTTTTTGAGCCTCTTCCTGGGACTCGAATACAATGGCCTCCCCGGTAAAGGTGTGAATATCCGGATCGACCGCTCCCACTTTGATCACGGCACCGTCCGGGGCAATGTTGCCATACAGGATGGACAAACCGCCGACCGGGCTGTAAGGATTTTCTTTCGGCCTGATCACTTCAGGATTGCGGATTTCCGCATTTTTCACATTTTCATAGATGCTTTTGCCGGTGATCGTCAGCCGGCCGGGGTGAATCGCCCCCTTAATCTTGCAAAGTTCATGGACAATTGCGCTGATTCCGCCTGCAAGGTGGACGTCGTGCATCGAGTAATCCGACGCCGGCATAATTTTTGCAAGATACGGGACTCTTTCCGCCACCTTGTTAATCCGTTCCAAATCGTAGTCAATTCCCGCTTCCCGGGCAATTGCCAGCGTATGCAGCACGGTATTGGTTGAACCGCCCATCGCCATATCAAGCGCGAAAGCATCATCAATCGCTTCTTCTGTGACAATATCGCGCGGCCGGATATCATTTTTGATACAGTTCATTAAATGACCAACGGCTTCCCGGATAATGCGGTGCCGTTCCTCCGACGTGGCAACGATGGTGGCGTTGCCGGGCGGCGTCAGGCCAAGCATTTCCATTAATGAATTCATCGAGTTTGCCGTAAACATGCCTGAACACGATCCGCATGTCGGGCAAGCGCTCGTTTCCAGCATTTTCAGCTCTTCATAACTGATTTTTCCGGATTTATGGGCACCGACGCCTTCAAATACCGATGTAAGGGACAACTGTTTTCCATCCGGCGCCATACCGGCTTCCATCGGCCCCCCGGAAACAAAGACCGCCGGCACATTTGTCCTCACGGCTGCCATCAGCATGCCAGGGGTGATCTTGTCACAGTTTGGAATGTAAAAGACCCCGTCAAACCAGTGGGCGTTGATGACCGTTTCGGCACTGTCGGCAATCAATTCGCGGCTCGGAAGCGAATACCGCATGCCGATATGCCCCATCGCAATGCCGTCATCCACCCCGATCGTATTAAATTCAAACGGGACACCGCCCGCTTCCCTGATCGCCTCTTTTACTACTTCCGCAAACTTATTGAGGTGTCTGTGCCCCGGGATAATATCAATATAGGAATTGCACACCCCGATGAAAGGCTTGTCGAAGTCTTCCGTTTTCAGCCCTGCTGCATATAAAAGGCTTCGGTGCGGGGCACGGTCGATCCCTTTTTTGATCATGTCACTTCGCATTCCATCACTCCCATTCTATTGCCTGCGGGGTATTTCTTATGCCCGGTGAAAATCCGGTTCTTTAAATATCCGCCCGAAAAAATTTTTTATATTCTTTAATTGTTGTCAATCATACGACTTTTGATTGCCGAGGTCAACCCTTTTCTGTCAACTTTTTTGACAATTTTGATTTGAAAATCTATTTGGAAACGCTTTCATTATTGATTTTATTGACTTTTCTTTTTTTCATTTTTTGAGTTGCTCAGGATGGACTCCTTTTTTTTGCTGGTTGTACTTGCTGCTCGGCCGTTCTTATTTTTAGATCACGCTTGTATTGGCCGGGTTTTGACTTATCCAAAAACGGCATCATTTTGCGGCTTCTGTCCATTTTGATCGCGGGCACGGGGTTGAAAATTTTCCGAAAGAGATGTTGACAGATGAAATGTTCAGTGATAATCTTATTTTCAAATAATATGAAAAACAAAAGTCGAGGACGGGAAGAGTAAGTTTGGATCTTGTTCCCCAGAGAGTTGGCATATTGCTGAAAGCCAATGTTCAAGGCCATTCCGAAGATCATCCCCGAGATGCAAAGCTGAAGTTTTTAGTAGGCTTTGACGGTGATTCCCCCGTTAAGAAAGGAACACGTATGTTGGTACGTTGAATGAGGTGCCGCACGTTTTTGTGCGGAATAAGGGTGGTAACGCGAGCAAACTCGTCCCTGTTTCAGGGGCGGGTTTTTTGTTTTTCTCTACATTATTGCATCGAAAGGAAGCGGACATAGGATGAAAAGAAACGAAGTATTGTTTATCGGCTTTATGTTGTTTTCCATGTTTTTCGGAGCCGGGAATTTAATTTTCCCTCCTTTTCTCGGCATTCAGTCAGGATCGTCTTACTGGCCAGCAATGGCAGGGTTTATCGTAACGGGAGTCGGGCTGCCGGTGCTCGTTATCGCCGCAGTTTCGTTTGTAGACGGCGGCATCCAGGCGATCGGGAACCGTGTCCATCCGGTCTTCAGTACGGTATTTACCGTGATTGTCTATTTATGTATCGGGCCGTTTTTGGCGATCCCGAGAAATGCAAACGTTGCTTATGAAATGGGGGTTAAACCGTTTCTTTCCGGGTCCGCCCACAGTTCGCCGGTCTCTTTATTGTTGTTCAGCATCGTCTTTTTCCTGCTCGTCTATTTGACCAGTCTAAATCCTGATAAAATGTCAAATACGCTCGGGCGCTGGATTACACCGGTATTATTGCTGGCAATGGCCGTCCTTTGCGCAGCCGGTTTCTTCAAACTCTCTGGCCGCCCGTTTACGGCGCCGCTAGCCGGATACCAGACCGGTTCTTTCTATAAAGGTTTTATTGACGGATACTCCACGATGGATGCGCTCGCCTCCCTGGCGTTTGGCATCGTCATTTTAACAGCGGTCAAACATCGCGGCATCGCTAACCGGAAACAAATGACGGCCTATACATTAAAAGCCGGGTTGATTGCCGGCGCGATTTTGGCACTCGTCTATGTCGCACTCGGATTGATCGGCGCAAAAATGGCTTCAAGCGGCACGTTCCAAAATGGCACCGATGTCCTGACGGCAGTGTCTTCCCTGCTATTCGGGCAGGCTGGAAAAATACTGCTTGGTTTTATCTTTATGCTGGCCTGTTTTACAACCGTCGTCGGCTTAACGACAGCGTGCGGACAATATTTTTCCAATCTGGTGCCGAAGTTCAGCTACCATGGTGTTGTCATTGCCGTTACCCTTACCGGCTTTACGCTGTCCAATCTCGGGCTCAATACCATTTTAAAATTTTCTGTCCCGTTTTTGGAAATGGCTTATCCGGTTACGATCATGCTCGTTGTCCTGACATTTTTCCACACGGCGTTCCGCGGCTCAAAGAAAGTATACGGCTTTGCATTGTTGTTTACAGGCGTGTTTGCTTTAATCGAAGGTCTGAAAGGATTCGGCGTTCCGCTTGGCTTTATCGGGGCATTCGCCCAAAAACTGCCGCTTGCCTCCGCCGGCCTTGAATGGGTAGTGCCAGCCCTGTGCGGAACTGCCATCGGGCTTTTATTCAGCCGGCTGGAACACCGCACAAAAGAAACGCGTGCCGTCCAAGCAAGGGAACAAAGCTTGTAGCAGCCCGGAAAAGCTTCGCGGGGTAGCCTGGTCTTGCCTTTCCCACGGAACGGACCATTAGGCGATGCATTTTCCCCCGGGCGGAATTTACGGGAAATTGCGGGCGCCCGGCGCAAAGCCCGTAACCGGATCCTAGACGCTTTAAGTTTTCAGCCGTAAAAAAAGGCCCCGCCGCCTGAAAAAGTGCGGGGCCTTTTTGATGGTTTCTACAATATCACTGTTAATACAGCTTGATTTCCCTGTTTAAATCATCATACTGAATATATTTTTTCAATGCCTGCTGTAATGTCCCTTTTGTCTCTGCTTTATTTTCAAAGGAAAGGCCACTTGTGACCATCTGCCTTACAATTTCCGGGCGCAAACCGGTAATGACCACTTTGCATCCCATCATCGAAGTGCCGTCTATCATCTTAAAAATATGGTCGACTACATCCATCTCTACTTCTGCAATGCCGGAGAAATCCATGATCAACGTTTGGATATGCAGCCGCCCCACCTCAAGCAAAACTTTTTCTTCCAAAATATTGGTGCGGAACATGTCAATAGAACCGATTAACGGCAAAATACAGACGCTCGATGTAATGGGAATGATCGGGACGGAGAGGTTTTCCACCAATCTTTTTTGCTGGTCGATCAGCTCATCTTTATAGGTAGAATACCGGATAAAAAAGTGATTTAAAAATTGGTCAATACGGTCATTGATTTTTTTCTCCATGTCAAAAAAGTAGTCCTGGTCTACTTCAATCCCTTTTTCTTCCCCGTACTTTCTAAGGAATACCCATAATGTCCGGCGGATCGCCTGCACCCACTCCAGTTTCAGTCCGAGCGTCAAAGAATGAGTTGCCCAGGCAATCCCTTCCTGGCGGGCAAAGGCGACCAATTCCTCATCCTGCTGCTCGACGACATACGTCACAATTTTAAAAGCGTTGTTCAACAAATCAATGTTCCCTATTCTTAAAATTTCATCAATTTTATCCTTAACATTTACAGCTTCATTTAATAACTTCTGTTCGAAGCTGTTTCTATTTTTTTTAAGGTATGCAATAATTTCTTCTTGTTCATTTACAATCGATCTCATTTCTCCACACCTCATCTATTATGATAAAAGGATGGCTGTTGAAGCGGCGGCCGCCCGCGTTTTTTGCGGCCTGTCCGAAGCGCAGCCAGGACAGGGAAAAATGGCCCCGCCTCTAAAAGAATACCATTCTTATACCCCATACACCAATAATTAAACATGATGCTATAAAAATAAACTGAAATTCTTGCATCTTGCCTAGGCATCAATTGGGATAAATTTTTGCAGCAGGCAACAGAGTGACAATCTCATGAATAAGGGACCATTTACCCGGGTCTTTGGACCTGAAAAAAGTGGATGTGTACAACCAACCCTTACCATGTATTTTCATCCACCTTCAAACAAAAGTGCCCGTGGACAAATTAGCACTGGCTGATTCGCATTTGTTGCGGCATGGGCGGCTATGCGCAATAAGGGTTTCCTATGGCGTTCCCCATTCGGCCAAGTTTTCCCTTTCCAACCGGCAAAAAAGCCGCTTAATTCAAAGCGGCTTAAATGGCTGTTTTCCTTTTTTCTCTTGAAACCAGTTGTGCGGTTATTTTTTTCCACGCTGCTTTTGTATCCTGAAAATCACGGTAATGCTGTCTGACGTTGCGGTGGTACTGCTCGAATTCCTCCAGTACATTCATAAAGTCATCCCGTCCGAAGTAGCGGCAAACTTTCGGAAGCGTCTCTTTCAGCCGGGCACGCACTTCCGCCATTTTTTCTTCATAGTTTTCCCTGTCGGTGATATACACATAAAGCGGCTTGTACCGGATCCAGCCGACACATGCTTTGTAAAAACGCTCCACGACCTGTTTCGTATCCGCTTTAATATAGCTTAAATTGGTCGGCAGCACCCCGAGCAGCAAATGCTGGTAAGCGCCGAATCCGTCATGGAAAGTATAGGCCGGCACGCGCAGCACGGTCCGGTCTGCCAGGCATGTGCCTAAGAAAGTATCCTCGCCCCGTGCATTCGGCGGATTGTAAAACGGCAGCACACGGTCCGGATCTGTTAAATTCAGCGTCAAATTCGATCCTGAAATAAATTTTGCACGGTTGATCTCCGGCACTTCTTCCGCTTCATCCTTTACAAGCACACCTGTATCGGCATATGTCACCCCGCCGTTTTTCATCACGGTTTTGATCGTATCCCAATTGACAATATCGTTGCTCAAGGCCTCAATGAGCGTGCGGAAATCTTTTTCTTGCAGGACGTCATTGAAAGAAATGAACGGAATCGGGGAAATGTAGCCGCAATGGTATCCGTTCGTAATATCGGCATTCCGGATATGTTCCAAATGCTTCCGGAGCACTTGCTGGCCCCCCCAGACAGCCGTTTGCCTGCTTTTTGTCACGGCAACCGGATACTCGTCATCATCAAGAAAAATGAGATAATCGATGCCTCTTTTCAACGCCTCATAAACGATGATATTGCGTTTGGACGCGTATCCTTCGTCGAACAAAAGGACTGCTTCTTTTCTGCTCATGCCCATTTGGGATACGAGTTCTTCGGTTGCTTTACGCGTCTCCTTCTCCCCGATGAAATAAGCCCGGTCAATATCTTCCATGCATTCCGTTTCAATATGTACAAAGTCTTCAGGCTCTGCATTTTCGTAGTGCAAATCATAGGCAACAAACAAATGCAGCTTGATCCTGTCGCTCTCCGTCAGTTCGGATTCCTTCAAGTTATACATATACGTTTTTAAAACGTTTTTAAAACTTTTTCTTCCTGTTGCAAATCCGATGCCCACATTGATTTCCTTTGCCATTTTCTTCCCTCTCCTTTTGCATTTCTATTTCCTTATACCCTGTTTGGATGTGAACCGAAACATGGCATAATTTCGCCGGCTTGCGGGTAAACTTCGATTATGTTGCGTGCAATGTTTGAATGAAGATGAAAAAGTGTAAGAAGATAAAAAAAGGATGTGCCCTGTTTTTTCCGGAAGCAGCCGGGGAAAACGGGCACATGAAAAAAGGAGCAGAGCAATGGCTGGGCAAATTCCTAATGAAAAAACGATTGATGATACCATTGATTTGATGAAAGAAGGGTATCTCTACAGTGAACTACCCACCACTTATCAACCTTACGGTTTGATTGAAGTGGGGGCTTCTCGACTTATCGTTGCTTTTACTAGCCAACGAAAACTGACCGAGCTAACCCTCTTGTTCCAAGAGTTTTGTTACTTATGATAACGCTAATAAGCGTAATCCCTCATTTTTGATATTGATTGCTGAATTGTGATCGCGATCTAATACAAAGCCGCAAGAACATTTATATACACGTTCAGATAATGGCATTTCTTTTTCCTTGCCGCAA
>NZ_JARTJQ010000038.1:0-15963 GCF_036225245.1 Weizmannia sp. CD-2023 | reverse complement strand
CCAAGACGCGGCAGCAAATACTCAAGCTGCGCCAGTTCCACCTGGAGCTTCCCTTCTTTTGAGCGGGCACGCGTCGCAAAAATATCAAGGATGAGCTGTGTCCTGTCCAGCACGCGGCAATCCACCGCGGCCTGGAGATTGCGGAGCTGGCTCGGCGAAAGTTCCGCGTTAAAAACAATCAGATCAGCTTGCAGTTCTGAAACAAGCGCCTTTAGTTCCGCTACCTTGCCTTTTCCGATATACGTAGCAGCATCTACCCTGTCCCGTTTTTGTACGACTTCAAGCACCGCTTCCCCCTGCGCCGTTTCGACAAGCCGCTCCAGCTCCTCCATTGAATAGGCAAAACGGCTGTGGCTGATGCCGCTCCATTCGCATCCGACAAGAATCGCTCTTTCTTTTTTATTTTCCATTTCATCACCTGTTCCGTCCAGTATACCTGTTATCTTACCAAAAAACGCACAAGTATAACATGTCGAGGCGCTTTTTTTGGGAAACAGGGCATGGCTTCATGCGATATCGCTTTTTTACCGCCGCATTAAAAAAGGCCGGGCGCTGTTATGCCCGGGCTTACCTTTCTTGAAAATGTCTTCCCGGGCTGCTTATTTTCCGTGCGAAACATCTGGCCGAAAAAGCCGGCTTAAGCTTCCCGATGGAAAATAAGCGCCTGCGGAAAACCGCATAGGATGCAGGCGTCAGTCCGGAAAAACAAGGTCACTGCTGCGCAGCGTGACCAGCTCATGGCGGTCATAGCAAGCCTGCATTAACAGCCGCATGGCCTGGGCGCGCACTGATTTTTCAATTACATTCCGCACATACCGGCCGTTTGAAAAACTGGCAGGGGTGCTCGTTGTTTTGACAAAAGCCAGATGATCGCGAAGCTTCCGTTCTGCATCCAAACTGAGCGTATACTCTTTTTCCGTCAGCATCCTTTTCCCGATATCCATGAGTTCCTCTACCGAGTAATCAGGAAAGTTGAACACGATCGGAAACCGGGAATGCAGTCCCGGATTCAGGCTCAGGAAATAATCCATTTCGTTTGAATAGCCGGCCAAAATTAAAATAAATTCGTGTTGTTTGTCTTCCATATGCTTTACAAGCGTATCGATTGCTTCTTTCCCGAAATCTTTCTCGCCGCCGCGGCCGAGAGAGTACGCTTCATCAATAAATAAAATGCCGCCGATCGCTTTTTTAATCAAATCTCTTGTCTTTTGCGCCGTATGGCCGATGTATTCGCCAACCAGATCGGCCCTTTCCGCTTCAATCAAGTGGCCTTTTGACAATACATTCATTTTATGGAACAATTTCCCGATCAATCGGGCGACAGTTGTTTTGCCGGTTCCGGGATTGCCTTTAAACATCATATGAAGGGCCTGCTTTCCCGTTTTTAACCCGGCGGCTTCCCTTTTCTTGTTAATATAGATCCAGGCATAAACTTCTTTAACCATTTTTTTGATTTCTTCCATTCCGACGAGCGTGCCAAGTTCATCTTCAATTTCTTTTAAAATTTCATGTTCTGCTGATAAATCTTTTTTGCCGGTTTCTATTTTCGGCTGGGGAATAACGGCCTCCCTTTGGCCCGCATGGAGGACAATATTGATCTGGCCGTTATTTTTCATACGAATCGGTTGATCCATCACCGCCACCTCGCATTCTACAGACAATATACGCGGATTGGGCCGGGAGTGTGACAAATGCCCACGTACAAAAACTTGTTGTCCGGCATAAGAAAACCGGTTGTTTTTCAAATCCGCACCGGTCGAAAATCAGCACCATCCAAAATGGCGGGGGAAATTGTCGGTTTTTGCGCTTTCCCGAGAAATAATGATCTGTATCAGTTTATGTTTCAGAAGCGGATAACAGTACACATATTTAAAATGCCCGGCAAGCTGCCGGACATTTTGTTTTAATTTTCCTCGAAATTGATTTGAACATTTTTTTGCGGCTGGAACGTTGAAATCGCATGTTTGAAAACGAGTTGCTGTTTGCCGTCTGTTTCAATCAGCACGGTGAAGTTATCAAAGCCTTTTACCTGGCCGCGAAGCTGAAAGCCGTTCATCAAAAAGACTGTGACAACCGTACCGTCTTTCCGCAATTGGTTTAAGTACTGGTCCTGAATATTGATGGCTTTGTTCATTGCGAATCCTCCTCTTTCTCTCTATTTTAACCTACTCATGACTAAAGCCGCGAGATTCCTGCAAACGCCGGTGGATCTCCGGTGATTTTAGCAGGCAGCCCCCGCAGTTTCTGCGGTTCGGTGCCCGGAGCATCTCATGACTGAAGTCACGCGTGTTCCTGGCTATACTCTATATTATAAACTATTCGATTTTAATTGTAGCTTTCCTGCTATGAAAGCGGAAATTTCTTCAAATTTTTTTTCCTTTTCTTCCTCTTTTGTCATGTCAAACCACTCAATTTCCATCTTATTGCGGAACCAGGTAAGCTGTCTTTTGGCAAAACGCCTTGTATTTTGTTTTAAGCGGGAAACAGCCTCGTCAAGGGTCATGCGCCCGTCAAAGTAATCGTAAAGCTCTTTGTAGCCGATCGCCTGGATGGACTGGACACCGCGCAAATTTTTGTCATACAACTTTCTCACTTCCTCGATTAAACCGCGTTCCATCATTTGATCGACCCGTTCGTTAATGCGTTGATACAGCTTCTCCCTCTCCATCACAAGCCCAATGAGCGCCGCACAATAAAGCGGTTCATCCTGTTGCTGTTTCTTGTAGTCTTGCATCGTCCTACCGGAAAAATGGCATACTTCCAACGCCCGGATCACCCTTCTGACATTATGTGGATGAATCTTTGCGGCACTTTCCGGATCGGTTTTTTCCAGTAATTTATAAAGCAGGCCGGGCCCTTCCCGCCTTGCAATCTTTTCAAGTTCCGCGCGGTATGCCGGATCTCCGGCAATGTCCGAAAAACGGTAATCGTATAAGACAGATTGTATGTAAAGCCCTGTGCCGCCGACGATCATGGGCAACTTGCCGCGGGAAGCAATATCGCTTATTTTTTCCCGTACCAGTTGCTGGAATTCAGCAACCGAAAAAGACTCATCCGGATTTTTAATGTCGATCAGGTGATGGGGAATCCCTTCCATTTCAGCCTGCGTAATTTTTGCTGTACCGATATCCATGCCTCTGTATACTTGCATCGAATCGCCGCTGATGATTTCAGCATTGAATTTTTTCGCGAGGCGGATGCTAAGTGCCGTTTTTCCTGATGCTGTCGGGCCGATCAGTACGATCAGTTTTTGTTTTGCCATTCGTACCCTACCTTTTATGCCGGAGATTGCAGCATTCTTTAAATCCCCGGATTTTTCCGTCTCTATCGTACCATAAAACAGCAAACAGAACATCTATACAGTTTCCCTTTTTTCGGGATTTTATTCATCCTTGAAAATTCACTTACGAAAAAATATTTAAAAAAGTGTGTATAGGGCTAAAGTCCTGCTTCACATCCGGTCCATTTATACTATATAATAAGGATAATCATTATGATCTATGTAAGGCAGGTTTTTTCGTATGGTTAAAAATGACGAACGCATCATTTTCATCATTGAATTAGGGCGGCTTTTAGATGAATACCACAAATGCCCGTATGAGGCTGTGAAAAAAAGCATATATGAAGATATCGTTTTGCTCAGGCATGCCATTGACCCTGATTCAAACGATATGCCTGCCAGCTCCGCAAAAAAACCATCTTAAGCACAACCGCCTCCAAAACACGCTCATGCTGCCTTTTCTTCAAAACTGTTTTTCTAATCTTCTTATTTTTCTCCGAAAGGGATGTTTGCATGGAAAAAACGAATCAGTATCTCATACTTGCCTCTGCCCATCTGTCCCGCAATATTTTCATCCTCCGCGAACAATTGATGCAGTGTGCCAAACAAAACGGCATGAACCACCCGGAAACAATCCGCCAAAGCCAATTATTGGACAAACTGATTTATGAATACCAGCTGGTAATGCTCGCACAAAGCAAAGACGGCTCTTTCCATGATTAATTCCTTCCATCCGCCCAATACCTTAAAACAAAGACCAGTCGCTGCTTTTCTGCACGTCGTCGTGATGGTGGCCCGTCAGCCGTTGCATCCTGGAAAAGTGGCCTCCGGCGTGGCGCTTGCAATCGACGAGGAAACAAAAGGACTTGTACGGCCCGTGATTGAAAGCAATCTGCGCCTTGCAAAACAAATGAGATGTCATACCGCATCGAATGCGGCACCAGCGGAAGATGAGAATCAGCCGGCGCATATTTTCAGGTCAGAGATGAATTCCTATGGATTGGATTAAAAATGCAATATATAATGGATGGTGATAGAAATTCACCCCGAAGAAGAAGCTCATCAAAACCATTTGAAAGGAGATTGATAATGGATCAGAAGCTGGAACTTATCCTTAAGAAGCTAAGCTCACTGGAATCGGGTCAAAAAGAGCTGAACCAAAAGTTTGAAGCCTTAGAATCCGGCCAAAAAGAACTGAACAATAAGTTTGAAGTCTTGGAATCGGGCCAAAAAGAGCTGAACAATAAGTTTGAAGTCCTAGAATCGGGTCAAAAAGAAATGAAACAAAGATTGGAAGTTATGGGATCAGGCCAAAAAGAACTGGGACAAATTGTCAGAGCCATACGCGACCGTTCAGAAGAAACAACTGCAACAAAAATTGATGCCCTATCAATGGATGTCCACCATCTCCACGGTGAGATTGCAGGCGTCAAAGAGGAAATCAAAGATCTTCGGAATGGTGTCATTTTTGTAAATAGAAAAGTTGCAGACGCAGAACTCGAAATTAATATGATGAAGCAAAGTAAAAATCAATGACCAAATCGGATAGGTCAAGGAAATTGCCCGTCTGTAAAGTCATTTGCAGATGAAAATCGGATGAATGCATCGAAACCTCAGTCTACTTGATAGATATGTATTCTATATTCTTTAACACGATGGTGTCCAATTGCTCATACCGAAGTTGTTCCGTCCACTACAAGAATTAGGTATATATGGAAGTTATAACATCCTTTTCATTTGTGACTATATAAAATCATTTAAGTGAACTTGGAGGAGAATTATAGTGAGAAAAATCATTTCAGTTGCAGTGGCTTCCGGCCTAATTTTCGGGGTATCATTTGCTACTTCTCATGATGTTGATGCGGCAAAAACAAAGATTTATGCCAACTGTAAAGCCTTGAATAAAGATTACAAAGGCGGTGTTGCAAGAAGTAAAAGCGCAAAAAACAAAGGTGGAAAAACGCATTATAAGCCATACGTTTCAAAAGCCTTGTATGACAACAATAAAGAAAAAGACAGGGACCATGATAATATCGCTTGTGAAAGATAGTAAAGGCCCCCTAGGCTTTTTCTTAGAATCACAATGAATGACAAAAACCAAAAAGAACCAGAACAAAAACTGTACCAACTCCCATATTTCACCCAAAGCACTTATCGTTAACGGGCTGATGGGCCTTTAGTGGAAGATGGTATCGATACGCTAGTAAAAGGTTGAACAATACAACGATCTCAAACATGTTTGAAATGTGGTCAAATTGTGGTCAAACACCCGTTAAAAAGATTGAAACCCCTTGATCATCAAGGGGTTTCGCGATCCGGGAGTTACATGACCCGTTTAAACATTTTTTCGAGTTCGTACACCGAATAATGGATGATGATTGGACGGCCGTGCGGGCATGTAAACGGGTCGGATGCCATTCGGAGCGCATCGAGCAGTGCCTGGATTTCGTCATTGCGCAAATGCCGGTTCGCCTTGATGGACCCTCTGCAGCTCATCATAATCGCCGCTTTTTCACGCAATTTTTTAATATCGACTTTGTTTATAGAAAGGACATGCTCGATCATTTCCTCAATGACCTCTTTTTCCTCATTTTTCGGAAACCATGTCGGATGGGAACGGACAATGAAGCTGTTGTGCCCGAATGGTTCAAGGAAAACGCCGACCTCTTTCAGCGCATCGAGGTTCTCCTGAATTTTAATGGCTTCGTCCGTTGCGTATTCTAAAGTCAGCGGCACAAGCATTTCCTGCACTTCTTTTTTCACTTCGCCGACTTTTTCGCGGAAAAATTCATACTTGACCCGCTCCTGGGCGGCGTGCTGATCAATGATATACAAGCCGTTTTCATTTTGGGCAAAAATATACGTGCCGTGCATCTGGCCGATCGGATACATCGGCGGGATGCGGGATGCCGGCTGCTGTGCCGCGTCCTGCCCTCTTGCCTCTTCAACATCAAATCCATCGCGCGCCGGTTCATGGATTTCATCTGGAAAAACAGAATCCAGATTTTCCCCTGAAAATGCCGGGAAATCTGCGGCCGGCTGTTCCACGCTGAGATGGGGTTCTGCATCCGGGCTTTTATCGTGCTGCCCCATTTCCGTTTCCTCCGGCCGGGGCGATGGGTGCGGCGCAACAGGCGCGGAGAAAGCTTTCGGAGTTTCCGGTTCCGTTTTTCCCGGCAAATGGTCAAGCTGGAACGACACCTGTTCCTGTTTTGGTTTTTCTGCTTGCCGCACCATGCCGGACGGAATCAATTCCTGCTTTTTGAAAGCAGCTTTAATCGCGCCCGTAATCGCCCGGCACAGCTCCTTTTCTTTGCTGAACCGCACTTCAAGCTTGGCCGGGTGAACATTCGCATCGACTAAAACCGGATCCATTTTTAGCGACATCAACACAATCGGGTAGCGGCCGATCGGGAGCAGTGTATGATAACCTTCTAATATGGCCTTTACAAGCGCATAATTTTTGATAAACCGGCCGTTTACCATCGTGGAAATATAATTGCGTGAAGCCCGCGTAATTTCCGGCAAAGCGATAAACCCGTTGATTTCAAAATCAAGTGTTTGACTTTGTACCGGAATCATTTTTTTGGCAATGTTCACGCCGTAAATGGCGGCAAGCACCTGACGCACATCGCCGTTCCCGCTTGTCTGAAGCAGCATCTTTCCGCCGTGGCGGAGGCGGAAAGACACCTCGGGGTGGCTGAGCGCGAGGCGGTTCACCACATCGGTAATATTGCCGAGCTCGGTATGGATCGACTTCATATACTTTAACCGCGCAGGCGTGTTAAAAAATAAATCGGTGACCGTAATTTCCGTTCCTCTCCGGCTCGGCGCCTGTTCGCGGGCCACCCATTTCCCGCCTTCAATGACCGCTTTTGTCCCGGGCCCGTTTCCGGTTGAGGTGACGATTTCAACACGGGAAACAGCAGCAATGCTCGGGAGCGCTTCGCCGCGAAAACCGAGCGAACGAATCCGGAACAGATCATGTTCGTTTTTGATTTTGCTTGTGGCGTGGCGTGAGAAAGCAAGCTCAACATCGTCAGGCTCGATGCCGGTTCCATTATCAATCATACGGATTTTTTCCATACCGGCTTCCCAGACATCAATTTCGATAACTGTGCTTTCCGCGTCGATGGCATTTTCAGCCAGTTCCTTCACGACAGATGCCGGCCGTTCGACCACTTCACCGGCTGCAATCCTGTTAGAAAGCAACTCGTCCAGTTGTGCAATTTTTCCCATCGCGGACAACACCACCTATTTTTTTAATTTTTTCTGAATCTCATAGAGTGCATTCATGGCCGCAAGCGGCGTCATCTCGAGCAAATCGAGTTCCCTAATTTGCTTGAGCACCTTTCTTTCCTTTGCTTCAACCGTTTTCTGACGCGGCGTTTCCGGCTCTTCAAAAAAGGACAGTTGCGCGGGCTCTGTGGCAGTAGCCGCCTCCGGGGGGTTCATCTGCGTTTCGCCGTTATCCTGGTTTTCAAGCGCATGGAGAATTTTTTCGGCGCGGCGAATCACTTGTTCCGGCAGGCCGGCCAGCTTTGCCACATGGATCCCGTAACTTTTATCTGCAGGGCCTTCTTTGATTTTATGGAGGAAAACCACTTTGCCGTTTTGCTCCATGGCGCTGACATGGACGTTTTGCAGCTTGCCCAGTTCAGCAGAAAGCGCCGTCAGCTCATGATAATGGGTGGAAAAAAGCGTTTTGGCCCCGATTTCATCATGGATGTATTCGATCATCGCCTGGGCGAGTGCCATCCCGTCATATGTAGACGTTCCGCGCCCGATTTCATCAAATAAAATCAGGCTTCGTTCCGTTGCGTTTGCAATCGCGTTTTTCGCTTCAAGCATTTCGACCATGAACGTACTCTGGCCGGAAATGAGATCATCGGCTGCGCCAATCCGTGTAAAAATCCTGTCAAAAACCGGCAGCTCCGCCTCGCGTGCCGGCACAAAGCAGCCGATTTGCGCAAGGATTACCGTCAGCGCAATTTGCCGCATATACGTGCTTTTCCCGGACATGTTCGGCCCGGTAATCAGCAGAATCTCTCGGTTTTCATCCATCAGGCAGTCGTTTGGCACATAGCTTTGCGAATCGAGCACTTTTTCCACGACCGGATGGCGCCCTTCCGTAATCTTCAGCACGCCGTCTTCCCGGAATACCGGCTTTGTGTAGTGGCGTTTTTCGCTTACGACGGCAAAGCTTTGCAGCACATCAATCGTGCTGACCGCTTTTGCGAGGCGCTGCAGCCTGGGAATAAATTCTTTTACATGTGCCCGGATTTCCGTAAACAGCTCGTATTCTAGATCGATCATTCTTTCTTCCGCCTGTAAAATAAGCGCTTCTTTTTCTTTCAATTCCGGTGTGATGAACCGCTCGGCGTTCGCCAACGTCTGTTTCCGTTCATACCGGCCTTCTTCGAGCAGGTGGAGGTTCGCCTTCGTCACTTCAATATAGTAGCCGAACACGCGGTTGTATCCGACTTTCAGCGACTTGATTCCGGTCCGCTCGCGCTCGTCGCGTTCGAGGCTTGCAATCCACTGCTTGCCGTTTTTGCTCGCGTCGCGGTAGCGGTCCAGCTCTTCGTTATAGCCGTCGCGGATCATCCCGCCTTCCTTCACGGAAACCGGGGGATTGTCCTCAATCGCGCGTTCGAGCAAATCTGTCAGTTCTTCACACGGGTCAAGAAGCGCCGCCAATTTTTTGCTTTCCGGGCTTTCCAAGCTTTCCATGACCGCCCGGATACCCGGAATTTGCTGTAGCGAGCATTTCAGCTGGATGAGGTCACGTGCATTCACATTGCCAAATGCCACCCGGCCGGCAAGCCTTTCCAGGTCGTATACTTCCTTCAGGCGCTCGCGGATATCCTCCCGCTCAAAGTAATGGTTTAAAAAGGTTTCCACCATTTGAAGCCGTGCTTCTATTTTTTCCTGCTTAAGCAGCGGCCGGCCGATCCACTGTTTTAAAAGCCTGCCGCCCATGGCTGTCATCGTTTCATCGAGCAGCCATAAAAGCGATCCTTTTTTGCCTTGCCCGCGGATCGTCTCAGTCAGTTCGAGATTACGCTTGGAGTAATAATCAATATTTAAAAACCGGCGGACTTCATACATTTCAACCGGCTGCAGATGATCGAGGCTCCTTTTCTGCGTGCGGAATAAATAGTTTAACAGTCTTGCTGCAGCCAGCCGCAAAAGCTCCGGTTCCAACTGGGGCAGAAGCCTTTCAAAGCCTTCCTTTACAGCCGTATCCGTTTCAAACGAAATGGTGATATTTCCTGTATTTTTCATTAGCCGCGCGTATTCATCCGGAAATTCCGGATCTACCACAGCTTCTTTTGCGCCGATCGACGCCAGTTCGTTCAGTACTTCTTCAAACGGGCCTTCCAAAAGACAAGCCCTGCCCTCCCCTGTTGACAAATCTATATAGGCAATCGCGAAATTCCCGTCCGCCGGGGATGCAACAGACGCAATATAGTGGTTTTCTTTTTCCGCGAGCGATTTGCCCTCCATCAAGGTGCCAGGGGTAATCAGCTGGATGACTTCCCGCTTGACAACACCCTTTGCCAGTTTCGGGTCTTCCATCTGTTCACATATCGCCACTTTATAGCCTTTATCAATCAGCTGTTCAATATAAGTGCTGGCGGAATGGTACGGTACCCCGCACATCGGGATTTTCTCGTCGCCGCCGCCGTCCCTGCTCGTTAATGTAATTTCCAGTTCCTGGGACGCTTTAATGGCATCTTCGAAGAACATTTCATAAAAATCGCCGAGACGGAAAAATAAAAAGGCATCCTGATATTCCGCCTTCACTTGCAAATATTGCTGGATCATTGGGGTATACGCAGCCATTCTTACCAAATTCCTTTCCTGCTTTTCAATCATTCTTCAATCCTGTTTATTATAACATATTTGCATGAAGGCCTTCATAAATTGAAATACGGATCATTTTACAAAGCCGGGCCTTGTCTGTTGATTTTCAATGTCTCCTCCAGGGATGCCAGGTTTTTTCTGCCTGTGTCAAAACCCATTACAGGATTTCGCGTGCATTCTAAGCATGCGTTTTGGTGGGGCAAATGGCCGCGCTTTTACCGCCGGATGCCCAGAAAAAAACTAGGAGTGCATGTCTCCTAGTTTGTGGCTTCTATTCTTCTTCACTTCCCACTAAAAAGTCAGGGTTTAATTCTTCAAACTCGTCGCTGCTTTCTTCTTCCCATTCATCGTCATCGCTGCATCCTTCAGGCGAGATGGCAACACAAACCTTTGTTTCTCCGATGACTTCCACGAGAAACTCTCTTTCAACACTGACAATGATTTTATTGCCGTTTGGCGAAATGACCGCTTCAATGCAATTCGGCTGCTGCAGGACGCTTGCGATGACTTCTTTGTCGTCCAGGCAATCCGGATCCCTGTAATGCAATTTAACGGTATCGGTATACTCGACTTTTTCCGTCATGACCGATGTCTTCGTATTGTCATTATGGGAATACCAGATGTTCACATCATAAGAGCCGCGGATTTTAACTTCTTTATCTATTTTCCTGGCTTCGTACTTATGGTTGATAATCCAGCAGCCTAAAATGCTCGAAGGATGCTGCGGCGGGCAAATCGTATGATTGGACTGCGTAAATTTGCGCCCTTTCGCAACGACTGCTTTTGTAATGATTTCTCTATATTCTGCCATTCGAGCGAACCCTCCTCATCTATTTTCAATTCATCCTATGCTTTTACCCAGGCCGGTGTGCCAATTCTTTTTCTCGCCACCTCCGGGTAATCCTAACATATGCCGCGACAATAGGAGGGTGCCCGTACAATGGATTTGCCTTGTGCTGCGCACCAAAAAAACGGTGTGCACAGATGCACACCGTTTTTTTCAGTGGAGGGTGCCGGAAGAATATTTCACCTGGGATCCGGTTTGGCCTTTTAAAAGATCGCCGCCGGTCGATTTGATGATTTCATCCGTGACCGTATTGGAAATGGTATTTGTGACAATCTGGAGCAGGTCGTTTACGTCCACCTGTGACTGCTTGAATTCCTGAACGACCGGGATGCCGTCCAGTTCTTCCTCCAGTTTATCTATTTTGGCTTCTACTTGTTTTAATGCTTCTTTTTTTCCATAATGCTGCAAGTTGACAGCCTGCTTTTGCAAAGCTTTAATATTGGCAATTAAATTGCGGACTCTCTCATTTTCATTGATTTGCGCTTCCGCCCGCTTAAAAAAATCGACCTCTTCCGTTTCCGCAATCATTTTCGCAAGTTCGGCAGCTTTTGCGACGATATCATCTTTTGTAAACTTCTGCATCACGCTTCCACCCCGGCCGGATCAGGCACGGCCACCATTTCCCCGTCCAGTGACCATGTTTTCGCCTTCGTAATTTTTACCTGCACAAGTTTTCCAATTGCTGATTTCGGCCCCTTGAAGTTGACGAGTTTGTTTTTGCGTGTGTAACCGGCTAAAATTTCCGGATTGTTTTTGCTTTCGCCTTCTACAAGCACTTCCACAACCTGGCCTTCGTATTTTTCCATGGCCGCTTTTGAATAGGCATTGACGAGTTCATTCAGGCGCTGCAGCCTTTCCTTTTTCACTTCCATCGGGATATTATCTTTCATTCTGGCTGCCGGCGTGCCTTCGCGCGGGGAATAAATAAACGTATAGGCCGTTTCGAACCCGACTTCTTTATACAGGGACAAGGTTTCTTCAAACTGCTCTTCGGTTTCGTTTGGGAAACCGACAATAATATCGGTAGACAGCGCCACATTCGGAATCGCGGCTTTGATTTTTCTGACGAGTTCCAAATATTGTTCCCGCGTATATTTGCGGCCCATAATTTTTAAAATTTCGCTTGAACCAGACTGGACAGGAAGATGGATATGCTCGACAAGGTTTCCTTTTTTCGCCAGCACTTCGATCAGACGGTCGTCGAAATCGCGCGGATGGCTCGTGGTAAAGCGGATGCGCGGGATGTTGATTTTGCGCAGATCATCCATCAAATCGCCAAGTCCGTATTCAAGGTCATCAAAATCTTTTCCGTAGGCATTGACGTTCTGGCCGAGCAGCGTGATTTCCTTGTAGCCTTTGGCTGCCAGTTCACGCACTTCCTGGATGATGTCTTCCGGACGCCTTGACCGCTCTTTTCCGCGCGTATACGGCACGATACAATACGTGCAGAACTTATCGCATCCGTACATGATGTTTACCCATGCCTTGATGTTGCCTTTGCGCACTTTCGGCAGGCTTTCGATCACGTCGCCTTCTTTGGACCATACTTCCACAACCATTGCCTTGGACATATACGCTTCTTTTAAAATATGCGGCAGGCGGTGAATGTTGTGGGTGCCGAAAACCATATCGACATGCGGGTGTTTTTGCAAAATTTTATTGACGACGGATTCTTCCTGCGACATACAGCCGCAAACCCCGATCAGCATGTCCGGTTTTTCCGTTTTCAACGGTTTCAGGTGGCCGATTTCGCCAAACACTTTATTTTCGGCATTTTCACGGATGGCGCATGTATTTAGCAGAACCACATCCGCATCTTCCACCGTTTCGGTCGGTGTGTAACCAAGCTGCATAAAAATGCCGGCCATCACTTCCGTGTCATGTTCGTTCATTTGGCAGCCGTAAGTCCGGATGTAAAATTTCAATCCGTCGCCCATGCCTTTTAAGTCTTCATCGATTTCGAAGTCTTTAAAATACTGGACTGGTTTCCGGCTCCGTTTTCTTGCTTCTTTTAAATTCGGCGGAATATAAACCGATTGGAAATATTTGCTGTAGTCCTTTTCGGATTTTTTGTCCGCAGGCTCTACAGGGTTCACTTGCTGCTGTTCCAAACGTTGTTTCTCGTTCATGGCAATCCCCTTTCTGTTTGCACCATGCCGCGCTCAATTTGCGGCAACCATATAAAAATCATGCGTATAACCAGTATAAATGGTTTTTTCTCCTATTACAACAAACCCCCGTTCCCGGTATGTGTCAAGTTTTTCACGATTCCCGGAACATCCGGACTTCAAAAGCCGTTTGTTTAACCATTTAACGCGGATTCATTCGCGGTTTGTGCCGGTGTCACATTGGCAAAACACCGGGCTGTGCGCTTTACCGGGAAAAAAGAAGCCGTTACCTTCGTGCCCGGCGCAAAAAGCCCCTTCCTGTTTCAGGCAGAGGCTTTTTGCGTTTCTCTTCCGTTTTACATTTTATGCCTTCACTTGCGATAAAACGTGTTTGAACGTACGGATAACCTGGTCGATTTCTTCATAGCTGATTGTAAGTGCCGGTTCAAAGCGCAAAGTTTTCGAATTAATCAATGTGCCTGCGACAAGCACGCCCCCGTCAAACATGCCTTTTGCCACTTCATAACCGAGTTCATCCGAATGGAATTCTATCCCGATCATTAACCCTTTCCCGCGGACTTCCTGGACAATGTCTTCGTGGCCTTTTGCCGCCTCTTTTAAGCCGTTCAGGAAATAATCCCCGGCAACAGCTGCGCGTTCCGGCAGCTTTTCCTCGATGAGGACACCGATCGTTGCAATTGCCGCAGCACAGGCAAGCGGATTTCCGCCGAAAGTGGTAGTATGCATGAACGGATTCGGGAACCAGCTTTTGAACACTTCTTCTTTCGCGACCACCGCGCCGGCAGGCATCACACCGCCGCCAAAAGCTTTCGCGAGACAGAGAATATCCGGGACGACGCCGTAAAGTTCCGCCGCGAACATTTTTCCGGTACGGCCCATGCCGGTCTGCACTTCATCAAAAATGAGCAGCGCGCCAAACGCATCGCAAAGTTCACGGACTTGTTGCAAGTAGCCCTCCGGCGGGAGAATAATGCCGCCTTCCCCTTGGATCGGCTCCAGCATGACGGCTGCAACATCTTCTCCGACAAGGGCGCATGTTTCAAACGTTTTTCGCATCATGTCAATGTCGCCGTACGGGATATGGCGGAAGCCCGGAACAAGCGGAAGGAATGGTTTGCGGAACATGCCTTTCGCCGTCCCGGACAATGAACCGAGGCTTTTCCCATGAAAAGCACGGGTAGTCGAAATGATGGTTGTCCGGTCGCTGTACATTTTTGCGAGTTTCAATGCCGCTTCCACGCTTTCCGTTCCGCTGTTTGTGAAAAACGCATATTTTAAATCGCCGGGCGTGATATCCGCCAATATTTTTGCAAGCATGGCCCGAAGCGGGTCAAGCAAATCCTGGCTGTGGAGCGCCTGGCGTTTCAGCTGGTCGGTCACAGCTTTTACGACTTTCGGATTACGGTGCCCGACATTGTAGATTCCGAAACCGCCCAGACAGTCGATATATTCTTTGCCGTTTACATCTTTAAAACAGGCGCCGCTGTCGGACCATTCGACTGCCGCAAACTGGCCGCCTTCCGTCACGGTTTTCCGGTATTCCAGAAAGCCCGGATTCACATATTCGCGGAATCCGTCCACCGTTTCCTTCGTAATCCATTCCGCTTCTTCCTGCGTGACTTCCTGTTTTTCAATTAAATTCAGCACTTTATGAATATAACCGAGTACCGCTTGTTCTTCGCTGTTTTTCTTCTCTTGTTTGATATCTATCCCCATTTATGATCTCTCCTTATTTTTCATGTGAAAACCAGCCGGTTGGTTCCACTTGTAAATTGATGTTGATTTGTTTGATTTCCTGAAATTCTTCGAGCCCGAATGTGCCGAGGCTGCGCCCGATTCCGCTTTGCTTATAGCCGCCCCACGGCGCTTCGTTATAAGTAGGATGATAGGAATTGATCCACGTAATGCCGGACCGGATCTTTTTAATGACCCTTAACGCCTTGGCCCCGTCATTGGAGAAAACCGCACCGGCCAGCCCGTATACCGTGTCATTGGCCAATTTTACAGCTTCCGCCTCATCCTTGAATTTTTGAATAACAACGACAGGGCCGAAAATTTCCTCCTGGACAATCCGCATGTTTTGTTTAACATCCACAAACACGGCCGGCCCGACAAAATACCCTTTATCCAGCCCGTTTTCCAATAGGCGGTTGCCGCCAAGCGCTAAGGTGGCGCCTTCCTGCTTGCCGATTTCAATATAAGAAAGCACTTTTTTCATATGTTCTTCGCTGACAAGCGGGCCCATTTCCGTATCCGGATCATCCCCCGGCCCGACTTTAATTTTGGCGGCTCTTTCCACAAAATGGGAGACAAATCTTTCGTACAAGCTTTCTTCAACAAGGATTCTCGAGCCGGCGGAACATACCTGGCCGGCCCCGCTGAAAATGCCGTACAAGGCGTAATCAACGGCCGTTTCAAAATCTGCATCGGCAAAAATAATATTCGGAGATTTCCCGCCGAGTTCAAGGGAAACTTTTTTCAACGTATCGGCCGCCTGCCGCATCAGATGTTTCCCGGTTTTCGTGCCGCCGGTAAAGGAAATCATATCCACTTCCGGATGGGTGACGATCTCCTCGCCTACTACCGGCCCCGCGCCCATGACCATATTGGCGACACCTTTCGGCAAGCCGATTTCTTCAAAGATTTCAAAGAGCTTCATGGCTGTCACCGGCGTCACCTCGGACGGTTTAAAAACGATCGTAGTTCCGGCTGCCAGTGCCGGCGCGATTTTCCAGACGCTCATTAAAAGCGGATAATTCCATGGCACGATAAGGCCGCATACCCCGACGGGTTCCCGGACAACCATTGCCTGCATCGGATCTGCGACATGGTAGGTA
>NZ_JARTJQ010000037.1:93647-98156 GCF_036225245.1 Weizmannia sp. CD-2023 | reverse complement strand
CATCACACCGTAGGACTTTCCGTTATTATAACTATACCATGTAGTTTGGAAAATGAGGCAAAAACAGAAGATGCCCTTTTAATAAATGGCATCTTCTGTAACAAGGTCGTTTTCTGCAAACCGTTCGACCCGGAGCGGTGTAAGATCAATGGTTTCATACTTTCCGGTCCGGATCAGGTCCGACAGCCCCTTTCCGACGGCCGGTGCCTGCTGCATGCCGTGCCCGCTGAACCCGAATGCGACAAAATACCCTTTCATTTCCGGATGCTCGCCGATGATGGCATTATGGTCGGCCGTATTGTAGTCATAAAGGCCGGCCCAGCCGCGTTCGACTTTTACCTTTTCAAAATTCGGGATGCGGCCAGCGAGAATAGGCCAAATCTGCTCCTCAAATTCGGACCGCTTCCAGCTGAAGTCGATCGCCGGCTTTTCCTCTTCCCCGTATCCGGCAATGATTTTGCGCCCCTCGTGCCTAAAATAGACACCGGTCAGATCCATCGTCAGCGGCAACGGTTTTGCGAGCGGTTTTTCCACATCAAACATAAAAATCCGCCGCGGTACCGGTATAACCGGAAGTAGCAATCCGGCTTTGCTGCTCAGTCCGGAAGCCCAGGCGCCCGCACAGTTCACGACAACAGGCGCAAAAAACGCCCGGCCATCCTTGAGCTGCACGCCTTTTATCCGGCCCTCTTCCGCTAAAAAGCGGTCCACTTCTTCATACATATACTCCGCGCCGAGATGTTTCGCATTTTTTATAAACCCTTGCATCGCCGTGTACGGGTCCAAATACCCGCTTTCCGCGCAATACAGCCCGCCTGCAAGATCACGCGTGCTGAGTTCGGGAATGAGCCCTAGCAGTTCTTTTTTTCCGAGCCATTCAGATGAGACGCCGTTTTGGTGCTGGAGTTTCAAATGCTTTTTAAAATGCGGCATCATTTTTTCTGACGCCAGAAATAAGTATCCGCGCTGTTTCAAATCAATTTCAAACGTTTCGCTGTCGATTGCCATATCACGGGCAAAATTTTGATAGGCTTTAAGGCTGTACCGGCTCATTTGAATATTGACCGCCGTTGTAAAAAGCTGCCGGATGCCGCCTGCGCTCCGCGGGGTTGAGGCATATGCATACGAAGGATCCTTTTCAAATACAATGATTCTGCCGGCAAATCCATCCGCGAGCAAATGGTACGCCACACTCGAACCGATAATCCCGCCGCCAACAATGATCACATCCGCTTTGTTTTTCATCCCATCCCGCCTCTATTCTAAAAATAGTCGCCTCATTCTTCCGCTGGCGCCGTATGCACGGGCCTCTATCCTGAAAATATGTGCCGGCTAACTTTCATTCTTTTGCTAGAGCCGCGTTCAGTGCGGCATGGGCGTCTACCCTGAAAATATGCATCGCTGATTTTTATTCTCCCGTTGGCCCATAAGCATGGGCCTCTATCCTAAAAATATGTGCCGGCTGATTTTCATTCTTTTGCTAGTGCCGCGTTCAGTGCGGCATGGGCGTCTAATTGTTGTCGACCTCTCTTTTTTGTCTTTGCCAATCCACTGATGGCGCTGCATGCATGGGCGCTAATTGTTGTCGATTTTGATATCGCGTACGCCTGATTCCACTTTCAACTTGTGGTTTGGAAAATCTTAAACATTCATGCTGATCATTTTGCCCCTGTTCCTATTGGCGCGAAGATAAAGCATGGCACTTTTTACCTGCCAAACATGTAATGATGTGCTGATCCGTTTTCACCCTGCTGCCCGTGCGGCAGAGGAGCCTAATTGTTGTCGATCTGGGCGCGCTGCAGTTTCCCGCTGAAATCGACATACACGGCCTTCCATTCCGTGTATACATCAAGTGCTGCCGGCCCTGAGTCACGGTGCCCGTTGCCCGTTCCTTTTGTCCCGCCGAACGGCAGATGGATTTCAGCCCCTGTCGTCCCGGCATTGATGTAGACAATCCCGGTATCCAGATCACGCATCGCCTGAAAAGCTTTATTCACATCTTTTGTAAAAATACCGCTCGACAGCCCAAAAGTGACGCTGTTGTTAACGACAATCGCTTCTTCAAGGCTTGCCACTGGAATGATCGAAACAACCGGGCCGAAAATTTCTTCCTGCGCAATGACCATTTCTGGGCTGACATCCGTAAAAACAGTCGGCGCATAGTAGTATCCTTTTCCCGGCAAAATGCGCCCGCCCGTAAGCAGCCTTGCCCCCTCTTTTTTACCTGTTTCGACATACTGGTGGATGCGGTTGAGCGCTTCTGTATTGATAACCGGGCCGACTGCCACCGTTTCATCAAGGCCGTCGCCAATTTTCAATTCCGCCGTTCGCCGAATCAGTTTTTCCTCCAGTGCATCTTTGATCTTTTTATGGACGATGACCCGGCTTGTGGCCGTGCATCTTTGCCCGCTCGTGCCGAATGCGCCCCAAAGAATGCCGTCCACTGCAAGATCGAGATCCGCATCATCCATGACAATCACGGCGTTCTTCCCGCCCATTTCAAGCGAAGTCCGTTTCAGAAGGCCGCCCGCCCGTTCGTTAATTTTACGCCCGACTTCATTTGATCCGGTAAAAGAGATGAGACCGATGCCCGGATGTTCCACCATCGCTTCACCAATCACGGAACCGGAGCCATGGACAAGATTGACAAGCCCTTTTGGGAGCCCCGCTTCTTCATAAATTTTCACAAATGCGCACGCTGTTGCCGGCGTTTCCGTGGCTGGCTTCCAAATCACCGCATTCCCGGTTACAAGCGCCGGCAGTGACTTCCAGGAAGCAATGGCGATCGGAAAATTCCACGGCGTGATCAGCCCGGCAATGCCGACCGGCACACGGATGCTCATCGCAAATTTATTTTGCAGCTCAGAGGGTACGGTATCACCAAATTGGCGTCTCCCTTCCCCTGCCATATAAAAGGCCATGTCAATCGCTTCCTGTACTTCCCCGCGCGCTTCATCGATCACCTTGCCCATTTCGCTTGTAAGCGTGCGCGCGATCTGTTCTTTTCTTTGTTTTAACAGTTCCCCGACTTTGTATAAATAGTTTGCGCGCTCAGGTGCCGGGACGAGCCGCCACACGCTTTGCGCGCTTTTGGCAGCCTGGACGGCACGGTCAAGGTCCGGTTCGGCGGATTGCGCCACTTCGCCCAATGTTTTCCCGTTTGCAGGATTTACAACCGGGGCAAATTTTCCCGTTGACGGTTCGCACCACTCGCCATCAATGTAATTCAAATATTTTTCCATGTGTTGTTCCCCCTTTAAAAATCGAGCATTTGCCCGATTCCAAGCTGAATGGCTTTTTTATAAACCGTTTCTGCAGCCACCAGGTCAAACAGGGCCATGCCTGTTGATTTAAAAACCTGTAGCGTGTTTGGATCCGGTTTTACTTTTTGCGTGACAATTTTGGAAAACGGAATGGTTTTAAGCCGGCTGTCTACATCCCCGCTTTCCTTTGCGGCATCGTGCGAGTCGATATATATCGATTTCAAGTTTTTCAGAAGCGCATCAGGAAATTCGCGCATATGCGGCTGGTATGAGCCAATGCCAATGACAAGCTTTCCGTCGTAAAGGTCTTCTTCCGGCAGTACAGGTGTGGCAGATGATGTTGCCGTAATGAGGATATCGGCCTTTTCGGCAAGTTCACGGGCGGATTTGGCAATATGAACCGGGATATTTGGAATGAGCGTTTTGAACCGGCGAATAAACGGAGGAATGTTAGAAGGTGTCCGGTTGAATAAAAAAATGTTTTCGATGTTGCGTGCGGTGCAAACACCGGCAAGCTGATACAGCCCTTGGTAACCCGTTCCGATAAGCCCGGCTGTTTTGGCATCGCTTGGCGCAAGATATTTTGCCGCCGCCCCGCCGATTGCCCCGGTCCGGAGCCCGGTTAAAACCGTTCCGTCCATGAGCGTTTTCATGGATCCATTCCTGCTGTCGACGAGCAGCACAGCACCCTGGGTCACCGGCCGGTCCTTGTTGTCCGGGAAAACGGAGACGATTTTTGCGCCGGCTGCCTCATTTGTGCTGCACGGCATGAAAAGGACGGAGTTGTCCCGGATGGTAAAATGCGTGCGCAGCGGCATTTGATAACCGTTTTCTTCATAGATGCGGTATGCTTTTTCTACAGCCGCCATCATTTCCTGCATGGAGGCTGCTTTGAGGACATCACATCCATTAAGGACAAGCAAGGCCGCACCTCCTTCCTTCAGGGATTTGGTAAAAATATATGTGAGGCAAAGCGGGAACATGATAAAAAGGATTTGGCAGCCGAGGATACAGCAACTTCGGGACGTGGGCTCGCGGCTTTTGTCTGATTGGAGGGCTCTAGTGGGACAATTCTTTGTTCCCGGGCTTATATTTTGTCTTTCATCAAACGAATGAAAGACCGTTTGCGTGTTCATGGACCTGTATTTTGTCTTTCATCGGCTCTATGAAGGGCAGTTCACTGTTTCCCGGCCAGTCTTTTGTTTTTCATCGGCTCTATGAAGGACAATTCGTCGTTTCCCGGCCA
>NZ_JARTJQ010000037.1:0-93564 GCF_036225245.1 Weizmannia sp. CD-2023 | reverse complement strand
TTCCCGGCCAGTCTTTTGTCTTTCATCGGCTCTATGAAAGACAGTTCACTGTTCTTTGGCCGGTGTTTTGTCTTTCATAAGCCCTATGAAGGACAGTTTGCTGTTCTTTGGCCGGTGTTTTGTCTTTCATAAGCCCTATGAAGGACAGTTCGTCGTTTCCCGGCAGGTGTTTTGTCTTTCATCGGCCTTATGAAGGACAGTTCGTCGTCTCCTGGCAGGTGTTTTGTCTTTCATCAGTCTTATGAAGGACAGTTCACCGTTCATGGCCCGGTGTTTTGTCTTTCATCGGCCTTATGAAGGACAGTTCGCCGTCTATGGACCTGTGTTTTGTCTTTCATCAGGCTTATGAAGGATAAATTCTCCACGGGGTTAGCTGCTTTTATCTAATTGGATGCTCTATCGGGACAGTTCTCCACGGAGGTTCGTCGCTTTTGTCCAATTGGAGACTCTATCTGGACAATTCTACTCGGAGGTTTACTGTTTTTGTCTAATTGGGATCACCAACGGGACTGTTCTCCCTGGGTGTTTGCCGCTTTTGTCCAATTGGAACGCCTAATTAGACATTTCCAACCACGTTCTTGCTGCTTTTGTCTAATTGAGCTCGCCTGGGGACAATTCTCTCCGAATTGTTGCCGCTTTTGTCTGATGGCGTACACCAACGGGACAGTTTTTCGCAGGAATTGATTTTATTTTTCATCAGAAAGGCATATACGCAAAAACGTCCAACCCGTAACAGGCTGGACGTTTTCCAGTATGGAGCATAGCGGGTTCGAACCGCTGACCTCTTGCATGCCATGCAAGCGCTCTCCCGGCTGAGCTAATGCCCCGTGATATAAAGTTGGGAATGGAGCATAGCGGATTCGAACCGCCGACCTCTACAATGCGAATGTAGCGCTCTCCCAACTGAGCTAATGCCCCGTTTTGTCATGATCACCGTTTTTCATCAGCGACAATGTTATTATACAATGCGAAAAACGATCGTGCAACTATTTTTTTAAAAAAATATTTTCCCGTTTGCCGCCTTGTTTTTCCGCATTGAGGCCGGGGAATACTATTGGAGATACCAAAAAAGGAAGTGGACGGTATGTTTCATTTATTTTATTACCGTTTTTTACGCTGGCCGATCATTGTCCGGATATTGAACTTGGCCCTTGCTGTGATCTTTGCATTCGGGCTGGCTATCCATTTTGTCGAGCCGAAAACTTTCCCGACGGTTTTTGACGGTATTTGGTGGGCCGTTATCACGACGGCAACGGTCGGTTACGGGGATTTGTACCCGGTCACTTTGGCGGGCCGGCTGATCGGCATCATCCTCATTTTATCGGGTGCCGGCATACTGTCTGCCTATTTCGTGGCGCTGGCCGGTGCAACGGCTACACGGCAAAACGCTTTTTTGGAAGGAAAAGCGGCGTTTACGGGAGGGAAACAAATGGTCATTATCGGCTGGAACGAACGCGCCAGAAAAGTGATCGGGCAGCTCATGGAATTAAAAGAGCGGCAGCCCGTTGTATTGGTGGATGAAACACTTGAATCCAACCCTTACCCTTATGACAATGTTTATTTTATAAAAGGAAAGCCGTATCAGGACGAGACGCTGAAAAAAGCAAATGTCAAGGCAGCGAAGGCGGTGCTGATCACGTCCGACCAGCATAAAACGGAGACGGAAGCAGACATGGGCGCAGTCCTGACACTGCTTGCCGTCAAAGGCTTGAATCCGGATGCATATTGTATTGTGGAGATCCAGACAGCCGACCAGGTTGTAAATGCCAAGCGGGCGGGCGCGGATGAAGTGATCCAGGCAAATACACAGGCAAGCTTTGTCATGCTGAACAGCTTGATTTCAAACGGAATGTCCGATACGCTTTTGTCGTTATTGAACCAGCAGGAAAAAAATCACCTTGACTTTATTCCGGTGAAGCCGAAGTGGCGAAATTTGACGGTAAAAGATTTGAGCCGGCAGCTGCAAAAAGAGCGGAAAATTTTAATCGGCATCCAATCAGGGGATGACACCATGATCAATCCGCCCTTGGATTATACCATTACGGATGAAGAGCATTTGTTTGTCGTTTTGGAAAAAGGCAAGTAACAATGCAATTGCAGAACCCTCTTTTGATCAGCCGAAAGTTTTGGCTTACAGTCGATCCTTGGCGCTTTCCTCAAATGAAAAAAAGCAGGGCTGCCCATTGCCCTGCTTTTTTCTGCATTATTTCAAACGTTTTTCGAGTGCTGCTTTTAAATCTTCATAGCCCGGTTTGCCGAGGAGTGCGAACATGTTTTTCTTGTATGCTTCAACACCAGGCTGGTCGAACGGGTTGACGCCGTTCAAATAGCCGCTTACCGCACAGGCTTTTTCAAAGAAGTAAACGAGGTAGCCGAATGTGTAGGCATCGGTTTTCGGAATCGAGACGACCAGGTTCGGTACGCCGCCGTCTGTATGAGCAAGCAATGTGCCTTCAAATGCTTTGTTATTCACAAAGTCAACGGTGCGGCCGGCCAGGTAGTTCAAACCGTCCAAATCGTTTTCTTCTTTTTCAATTGTCAGTTCTTCGCGCGCCTGCTCTACTTTTACGACCGTTTCAAACAAATCGCGGCGGCCTTCCTGTACATACTGGCCAAGGGAATGCAAGTCGGTCGAGAAGTTTGCGGAAGAAGGATAGATGCCTTTTTGGTCTTTCCCTTCACTTTCGCCGAATAATTGTTTCCACCATTCGGAAAAATATTGCAGTCCCGGTTCGTAGTTGATCAGCATTTCGATCGTTTTGCCTTTGCGGTACAGAATATTGCGGACAGCCGCATATTGATAGGCAATGTTTTCCGCTACTTCAGGGTTTGAGAAATCATCAACGGCTTTTGCTGCTCCGTCCATCATCGCCTGGATATCAACGCCGCTTACTGCGATCGGAAGCAGACCGACAGGCGTTAACACAGAGTAACGGCCGCCAACATCATCCGGAATCACGAATGTTTCGTAGCCTTCCGCATCAGCCAGCGTTTTCAATGCCCCTTTTGCGCGGTCCGTTGTCGCATAGACGCGGCCTTTTGCTTCTTTTTCGCCGTATTTTTCAATGAGCAGTTTGTTGAAAATACGGAAAGCAATCGCCGGTTCTGTCGTTGTTCCGGATTTGGAAATGACATTGATGGAGAAATCTTTGCCTTCCAGAACGTCCATTAAATCTTTCATATAGGTGGAGCTGATGCTGTTGCCGACGAAGAAAATTTGCGGGTTTTTGCGTTTTTCTTTCGGCAGCACGTTCATAAAGCTGTGGTTGAGCATTTCAATGGCAGCACGGGCACCGAGATAAGAACCGCCGATCCCGATCACAAGCAGCACGTCGGAATCATTTTGAATTTTTGCCGCTGCTTTTTGAATACGGGCGAATTCCTCTTTGTCATAATCTTTCGGCAATGTCAGCCAGCCGGTAAAATCATTGCCGACACCGGTTTTTTCATGTAAAAGCTTGTGGGCCAATCGAATCGGTTCGCTTAAGTATGTAATTTCATGTTCGTTAAAAAACGCGAGCGCTTTTGAATAATCAAACTGAATATGCGTCATTGTCCAAATCCTCCTGTTATCGATTTACCATCTCCACTTTATCGAATCTTTACCCTTTTCGCAAGGAATGTAACGAATTTCTCACATTTCCTGCATGCATAATGTTTGCGGATTCTTGCCATGCTATTCCTGTACATTGAACAAGGAGGTAGAGAAATGAGCATTGTACAAAGAATTGCGTTAATTTTCACGATTATTGGCGCGATCAATTGGGGCCTTATCGGTTTTTTCAACTTTGATCTGGTAGCGGCCATTTTTGGCGACAATTCCGCGATCTCCCGGGTCATTTATGGCATTGTCGGCATTTGCGGCCTGATTAACCTCGGCCTGCTTTTCAAACCGGATGCCGAAGTGGAGCGGTCCACCCAGGCAAAACCGACGAGATAAGAGATACAGCCTTGGGAAACCGTGTTTTCATTGTAACAAAGGCAGTGCAGCATGCCTGCCTTTTTTTGTGTTTTTTTATCTTATTTTCCTTTACGCCCGCTTCTTTTTTCATTTAAAATGAAGCTATAAAGATGAGCGGGGAAGTGTGCAGCTTGGAAATTCAAATTGTTCAGAAACATGCATTTAACGCAGTCGGGAGCAAATGGACCGGTACCTTCGAACAGGCAGCAAACGGGGAGATCAAAAGATTTTTCCATCAATTTAAGCAAAAAATGGGGAAAATCCGTCATTGCACGGATCCCAGTGTTGTGATCGGGCTTTCCTACCACTCGCAGGATGATGAAGGTTTGTTTTCCTTTTATCTTGTCCGTGAAGTGGCCTACATAGAAGCGGTTCCGGAAGGCATGACAGCTCTGACTGTTCCTTCCTATACATTTGCGGCTGCGAAATATAAAGGCGAAGACGTGCAAAAAGCGTATGCCGAGTTGTATAAATGGATCAGGAAAAACGGCTACACCGTCTTTCAGGGGCAGCTTGAGCATCGTGAAGATTATCCGACATCATACGAACCTTTAACCGATGAACCCGAATTGACCCTTTATATCCCGCTATATATCGAATAATACACGGGTGAGTTTTCCCGCGTTAGGCAAACGATTCTGCATGGCACATGGTTTCAGACAGATGCAACTGGTAAAGCGCATTCAGCATACGATATAAAATGAACTTAAATTTTTCGCGTCAAAATCAACCGACATTGCTTCTTGCAACACATGTAGTCATGTTTCGTTCAACTAAAAAGAAGAACAGTGCAGGATCATCATGGGTTTCAAAATTGATTTAAATATAAATAATAGGTGGAGGTGGGTTCTATGCTTAAAAAAAGAACGGATTTTGAAAACGTTAAAGATTATGCCCAATACACGGAATCTGTGGAATTTCTTTCACAATATTCCTTTAAAGGAAAAAGTTTGAGATTTATGATATGGCCCTCGATGTGAAAGGGGAGGAAAAAGCAGCTACTGATGTTTATGCTAAATTGCATAAACATGGAGATAACGGTGATTTTTCTGGCTTCGTTTTCAACATTGGTATACAGAATTGGGAGGAACAAAACGAACCTGACTGGGACATTCCAGATGACTTTATTCCTCTCCAAAGAAATGATGGCGATGGAAACTAACATGAAAAAATATATCGATGTTTATACCTAATAGGGACCCGCTTGACGAAAGGGACGAAAATCAGCCAATTGGTCTAACGGTGACCTGTGCGTACAAGCGATCTGCATCACGCTTTTCATGCGGCGGCGCTGACAAGTTTTCCGTTATTGGCCATTCTTCCCGCTTCATGCTGTGTGACAGTAGCGGGATTTTCGGCCTGATTTGGCGGCACGGCACTATGATCCGTAAACTGAATGGTCCGCGCAGACTGCGGTATGCCCGGCTTTTTTCGGATAAAAAAAATCCGGACAATCTGTATGCCCGGAATCGCCCGATTATTTTTTAATTAAATCTTCACGTTTTGATTTTTCAATCCACTCTTTTAACTTATCGCGCAGCGTGTTGAACCCTTCCCCGGACTCTTCAGCGGCCTTCACGGCACCCTGACGCCGGCGCGGTTTCCTTGTGTCCTGGTGCGGTGCTTCTTCCGTGGCTTTAATGGAAAGGCTGATTTTGCCGTTTTCTTCGTCTACCGACAACACTTTTACTTTGACTTCATTCCCGATGTGGACATGATCGTGAATATCTTTGACATATCCGTGTTTAATTTCGGAAATATGGACAAGGCCTTGTGTCTCTTCATCAAGCGCTACAAACGCGCCAAACGGCTTAATTCCGGTCACTTTTCCGGTATATACATTTCCTGCTTCATAATTTGACATGAAAACACTCCTAGTATTGTTTTTTCCTGTTATACGCAATAAAATATTATATCATAGTCACGGGTGCCTGTCATTCCCAAAATATTTTTCAGGCCTGGCCCCGGCTGGCACCCAGACATTATTTAACATTTTTATCGTGCCCGTGTTTAAAAAAGTTCAAAAAATTGCTTCAGCCTGCCACCCGCCTATATGCTACAATAAAATAAAGAAATGAAATGGAAAGGAAGTATTTTTATTCAAAATAATCGTTAAGGGAGGGCGTCTCATGAATAGCTTTGGCGAGAAGTTGAAATTTTACCGTGAATTAAGCGGGATGAGCATTGAAGAACTGGCCGTGAAAGCCCGGATTGGCAAGCATACACTCGAGCAGTACGAAACCGGGGAGCAAATTCCGACCACACAGACGATATTAAAACTCTCCACTGTTCTTGATGTAGCCGCTTCCGTATTTTTGGAAGCGCTCGGAAAAAAATAATTGTATAAGAGGTTTAAATTCACTTCACAACGGCTATCCTAATACTACAATGCTTTCTTTAGTGAGGGCGACTTTCGGGAAGCCGCACTATCATAAGTATTCCCCCTTTTTTTATTTTGCGGGTCCGGTTTTCCGGCCCCGTTTTTTGTATGCTGTAAAAGAAGAAAACAGCGCCCCGTTCAGTGCGCTGTTTTCCTGTTTTTGGATTCGCTTCATTGCAGGCCAAGTTGCCCGGTCCGGGATGCGCGGACGGCCGCTGCAAACGGCCTTCCTTATTTTTTTGGAAATTCTCTTGTTTATTGGACCGTTTTTCCAACGCGATACCGGTTTCGAGTGGTTGATTCAGGAACTTCCACGGACGGCCGCTGCAAACAGCCTTCCTTACCTTTTTGGAAACCCTCTTGTATATTGGATCGGCACACCTGCGTCTTTGCCGAGCGCGATCCCTGCATTGAGCGCCCAATAAGGGTTGCGGAGCATGCCTCTGCCGACCGCAACAAGATCTGCTTCTTCGTTTCCGATTACCGCATTGGCAAGAACCGGGTCTTCCAGCCGGCCGACTGCAATGACCGGAACGTTTAAAGCCTCTTTGATCTGGCGTGCAAGCGGCACCTGATAAGCGGCGTGCGTCCCCGGGCGGCCGGCCGCACCGATATGGCCCTCGCCTCCGGAACTAATATGAAACAGGTCAACACCGGCTTCTTTATACGCCTTCGAAAGCGCAATACTTTCTTCAATGCCATACCCGCCATCGACATATTCACGGGCTGAAATGCGCATAATAAGTGGCATGTCGGCAGGCATTTCGCTTTTGGCAGCGGCAATGACTTCTTTTCCAAATAATGCCAAATCCTGTCCGTATTCATCTGACCGTTTGTTTGTATAGCGCGACTGGAATTCATGGATCAGATAACCGTGTGCGCCGTGCAATTCGATCGTGTCAAAACCGGCCTGGACAGCGCGGCGGACAGATTCGCCAAATTTGCGGACGATTTCTTTGATTTCTTCCTTCGTTAATGCCTTTGGTGTTTTTGCATGGTCATCAAAAGGGATGGGGGAAGGGGCAACCGGTTGTTTTGCATCCTGTGCTTTTCTGCCGGCATGTCCGATTTGAATCCCGACTTTGGCGCCGTATTGATGGCACGCTTCCACAATTTTGGCAAGCGGCGCGATCTGCTCATCAGACCATAAGCCGAGATCATTGTCGGAAATTCTGCCGTCCGGCTCCACATCGGTCATCTCCATAATGATCAAACCGGCGCCCCCGATAGCACGGCTGACGTAATGGACATAGTGCCAGTCAGTGGCAACGCCGTCTTTTTTCTCAACGGAATATTGGCACATGGGAGGCATGACAATACGGTTTTTCACTTCAAGCGATTTCAGTTTGTACGGGGTAAGTAAATCATTCATTGCAAAACCACTCCTTACGGCTGTTATTTTTGCACCTGAACCGCTATGTAAATTGGCGGAAAAGTTCGTTCCAAATATAACAAACCGATGTTTCAACCGTCAAAATTTGCGCTCACAGTCTTGTGCGTGGCAAAAAGCTGCTTGATTGTGTTAAAATCATCGTACACTTACATATCTAAATGAAAGAGGGAATGAAGGATGGCTCAAACGATTCCAAATTTAAAATTCAATAACGGCGTTGAAATCCCGCAACTCGGTCTCGGTGTTTTTCTTGTAAAAGAAGAAAATGAGTTGAAAAACGCTGTGAAAGCCGCGCTGGAAACCGGCTACCGCCATATTGATACCGCGATGATTTACGGGAATGAAACATATGTCGGCGAAGCAATCCGGGAAAGCGGCGTAGACCGGAAAGAAATCTTCATTACGTCGAAAGTGTGGAACTACGACCATGGCTATGAGGAAACAAAAGCCGCTTTCCAGGCGAGCCTTGACCGTCTTGGCACCGATTATTTGGATCTTTATTTGATCCACTGGCCGTCACCGAAATATATTGAAACATGGAAAGCAATGGAAGAACTTTACCATGAAGGCAAAATTAAAGCGATCGGCGTATCGAATTTCCAAATCCACCATTTGGAAGATTTGCTGGCCCATAGCGAAGTCGTACCGGTGATCAACCAAATTGAGACACATCCGGAGTTTCCGCAAAATGAACTGCATGAATTTCTAAAGCAACACAATATTTTACATGAAGCATGGGGCCCGCTCGGCCAGGGCAAGAACAACCTGCTTGAGCAGCCTGTTTTGGTTGAGCTTGGGAAAAAATACGGGAAAACCCCGGCGCAAATTGTGTTGCGCTGGCACGTGGAACGCGGTATTGTCGTCATTCCAAAATCGGTGACCCCGAGCCGGATTAAAGAAAACAGCGAGATTTTCGATTTCTCGTTAACGCCGGAAGATATGGAAAAAATTGCTTCATTAAACACCGGGAAACGGTACGGAAGGAATCCGGATGACGAAGAATTTTTAGCACAAACTTCCGTAAGGCCGGAATAAAGATGGGCAGCTGTCCTCTGGGCAGCTGCTTTGTTATTTGCTTTTCCGGAAATGATGGCAGTTTTTCCTGATTTGCCTCCCGCTGACCCAAGGCAGCAAGATCAATCATCAAAATAGACGCATTTTCCAGTCATTGGTATACTGGTTACAAAATACGAAAGGAGCGATAGAAATTGTCTATTTCCATTCCTGAAATCAAACTGAACGACGGGATGACCGTTCCGGCTGTCGGATTCGGCACGTACAAACTGAACGGGGCGGCAGGCGTCCAGGCGATCGTAAGCGCGATTGACGCGGGTTACCGCCTGATTGATTCAGCGTTTAATTATGAAAATGAAGGGGCGGTCGGCGAGGCGGTCCGGCGCTCTTCTGTTCCGCGCGAACAGCTGCGCATCACTTCGAAACTCCCGGGGCGGCACCATGCTTATAAAGAAGCGGTCCAAACCATTCAGGAATCATTGTACAGGGCCGGCCTCGATTACTTTGACCTTTACCTCATCCACTGGCCGAACCCGAGCAAAGATTTATATGTGGAAGCATGGCAGGCGCTTGTCGACGCGCAAAAATGGGGGCTTGTCCGCTCGATCGGCGTTTCCAATTTTTTGCCGGAGCATTTGCAACGGATCATAAAAGAAACCGGGGTTGCGCCGAGCATAAACCAGGTGGAACTCCACCCTTATTTTGCACAGGAGGAGCAGCGCGCCTGGCATGAGGAACATGGGATCGTGACGGAATCATGGAGCCCGCTTGGAAGAGCGAACCATCTGCTTGAAGATCCGGCGATTCAAAAAATTGCTGCAGCCCATCAGAAATCTGTCCCGCAAGTGATTTTGCGCTGGCATACGCAGCTTGGCGCCATTCCGCTCCCGAAATCGGCTTCACCGGAAAGGCAGCTGGAAAACTTGTCTATCTTTGATTTTTCGCTTTCTGAAGAAGAGATGCGCACCATATCCGGGTTAAGCCGCCCGGACGGCAGGACTTTCGGCCAGGATCCGGCAACCTATGAAGAATTTTAAAGACATATTTGTGAACGATGCAGATACGTATTTTGAGAAGGTTCCGGCAATCTATGAAAAATTTTAAAGCCATGTAAAAAAAGGGGCTATCCCAATAGTCGTTAAACGGCTGATGGGAGCCCCTTTTTTGTAAGCATGAGACAGTTGGGTGTTCGTTTCCGTCACGATGACCACAAACGTTTCATGAATCTCACAATCATCTGTTCAGGAGCCAAATGGGACTGCTCCTTTTTTTATAAGCACGATACAATTGGTTGTACGGTTTCCGTCACGATGCCCACAAGCGGTTCATGAATCTCACAATTATCTGTTCAGGAGCCAATGGGACTGCCCCTTTTTTAAAACAAGAACCGGCCCGGATAGAAGCCGGTTCCGGCCATTAATAAACGATGACCGGTTCGTTTTGTTCCAGGTTGTCATAGACGGTTTTCATGACACTTGGCGGCGTGTTCACACATCCGCCGGAGCCGTGGTGGACATAGGCGTCCATGGCCCAGTTCTTCCGCCAGCTCGCATCATGGAAGCCAACACCGCCGAGCGTGAAAGGCGCCCAATATTTTACCTTAACGGAATAATTCGGGTTGCCCGCTTCACTGCCCTCCAATACAGACGGGGACTCTTTATATTCGATGTACCAAACCCCTTTTGGCGTATCTTCGTGTGTATCATGCCTTCCCGTTACAACCCGGGTCGTGACTTTCAGCTTGCCGTCCTTATAAATCCAGATGCGCTGGTCGGAAATCGACACTTCCGCATACGTATCGCCAATCCCGTTTTCGGCCAGGACATGGTAGCCGACGCCGATCGTGCTGTACCCTTCGCCGTAAATATTGTAAGCCTTGACGGTATCCTTGCCGTTTTGAAAGGCGTCCGCAATCCGTTTCGCTTCCGCTTTCGTATCAATCGCCCAGCCGTACGACTGGCCTTTTACGGAAATGACGGAGCCCGCATGCGTTTTGAAACTGAAGTTTTTATGGAGCGTCGATTTCTCCTTGTTCAACGCATCCAGCCGCGACTGGATGCCGGACGGGTCAATTGCTAGTTTCATATCTTTTGAGACGGATGCATTTTGAATTAGTTCACTTGCCTTGAACGGATATTTCTTTTCCTGCAGGATATAGTTGACAGTCTTGTTCGAGAGTTCCTCAAGCTTTTGCTTTTCCTGCTTTACAATTTTGCTGTTTTCGCGGACCGGTTGAAGTTTTACCGGGCGCAAATGAATTTCACTGTTGTATTTTTGTGTGTCATATGCCTTTAACATGGCGGAAATGTCGTATTGATTGCCGTTTTCGCTTTTCGATACACCAATTTTTCCGTCCTTCAGATAAGCCTGTGCATCTTTTGGTGCCTGCAGATGTTGATTTTGCTGTTCCAGTTTTTTGGAAACTTCCTGCTTCAGTGTCACATTGCGGTAGTGATCCGTCCGCCCCGGCATGACCATATAATTTTTCTCTTTAAAAGACGGAATCCATGTGCGCTGGGTTTTGAAAACGCGTTTTACCTTCGCCATATCACCGTCTGTAAAACGGACCTTTGTATCTTTCCCGTCCACCAAAACTTTGTTCCCGACATATACTTTATTTGTTAATGTCATAGACTTTAATTTTTTCATCGCCTGTTCAGTGGTCATGCCGCCGACTTTGACGTTGTTGATTTTGACATGCGGGTTAAAACGGGTAGCCTGGTAATAGCCGGCGCCGCCTAAAAGAATGATGACAACTGCCGCAATGATGCCAATAAGAAGACTTTTCTTCCTGGTTATGGCCGATCACCCCAATAAAGTAGTTTATGTTACAAAAAGATTACATCATTTACATATAAGATATATGAATCAGTCCGGTTATACAAGTCATTTATTCCATTTCATCCAACGTTCACAAATCTTTGGGAAGCGCATGACGCCATCCCCTGCTTTTTCCCCCGGAAACAGCGGTGTTTTAGCCTGACATCTCATCTGTCTGCTCCTATAAAAAAGAAAACACAATAAGCGCATTTGTAATGGCATGCCGTAACCACATCTGCCACCTCCTATAAAAAAGAAAACGCTAATCCGCATGCGGAAAGCGATTTTTCTTCATGATTTCTTCCTCCAGTTTTTTTGCCTGCTTCACCTGCTTTTCATTGATTTTCCGGAAAATGAAAAACACGAGCACCGCAAGCAGCACAAAAAAGGAAAGTGAGATCAACGCCGGGATATAATATTTTTTCTCCTGCGGAAATTGAACAAGAAATCCGATGAGATATGGAAACAATGGCACTTCCCCCTTTTCAACCATTATAACAGCCAGGGACCGTAAATGAAACGGTTACAGCACCGCATTTTTCATGCGGTGCTGTTGAACAGGTTTCCGAAAAAAGCCGCAGGGCAGGCCGGCATGGTAACTCGCGATTAACGTATGGTGATTTTTTCGATGATGACATCGTGCACCGGTTTATCCTGCAGACCTGTACGGACGCCGGCGATTTCATCGACAGCCTCCATGCCTTCCATGACCTGGCCGAATACGGTGTGACGGAAATCAAGCCACGGTGTCCCGCCTTTTTCCATATAAGCTTCTACGACTTCAGCCGGGTAACCCGCCTGTTCCATTTGCCCTTTCATGCTGGGGTCGACCGTTTTGCTTTGGACAATGAAAAACTGGCTGCCGTTTGTGTTCGGGCCGGCGTTGGCCATGGACAAGGCACCGCGGAAATTGAAAAGCCGTTCTGAAAATTCGTCTTCGAACGGGGCGCCGTAGATGCTTTCGCCGCCGGTCCCGTTTCCGCTCGGGTCCCCGCCCTGGATCATGAACCCATCGATCACACGGTGGAACGTCAAGCCGTCATAGTAACCATTTTTGCTGTGCGTGACAAAATTCTCGACCGTTTTCGGCGCAAACGCTGGAAACAGCTTGATCGTGATCGTTCCCATATTGGTCTGCATGTCTGCGACCGTTTCGTTTTCGCGCACGCCCGCTTGAAGTTGCGGATACATGGTTTCGTCTGCCATATGTTTAAAACCTCCATTTGTTTCACTATTCTTGTCTACTTTACTAAAATCCGGGCAAAAAGTCCAAACGTTTTCTTTTGCTTCTTTCCGGCTTTTTCACCATAATGGTAGTAAAAGCGCAAGGGGGAATCAGCTTGGAAGTTGGAGATAAGATTGTGACAACGAAAAAAACCGGGAAATATATTGGAGAAATTACGCAAGTGTTTCCCGACCATTATGTATTTAAGGTACTGGCCGTGTTAAAGCATCCCGCCCAGGGGGATTTGCACCACCCGAATGAAGGGGATGTACCGTTTTTCCATGAGCGGAAAGCTTTGGCCTTCGGAGAACAAGCGAATATCCCGCGGAAAACGGTCAAACCGTACAACGGAGAGATTCCGGATTACGAGGCGTCGCTAAAAACCGCTGTCCGCGAACTGATGGAAAAGCTTGAAAAAGAAGACACACTTTACAGCCGGAAAAGCATCGCCGCGTTAAAAAGTCTGATGAAAGAATACGGCATATCACCCGTTGGATGATTTTTCCAGCGGGTTTTGTAATTGCTCTTAAAAAATGGAATTTAATTGCAACAGGGTGACCGATCAATTAAATTACTATATACACCCATTTCAAAACCATTTGTGCTATCGTGCCACCCTCCCGTTTCAATACCATTCGCCTTATTCCTTTTCTTGCTTCTCCTTTATTTCAAGGATCTTTTTTTCGGAAAGACCTGTTGCTTTTTTGATAAAAACGAGTGGCACCCCAAGCTTAATGAGGTTTCGGGTGATTTTGATTCTTTCTTCTTTTCTTGCTTCTTGTTTTAGTTCATCCTCATACGTTATCATCGTGCCGCCCTCCCAATTCAAAGCCATCAGCCCTTATTCCTTTTCCAACTTCTTCTTTATTTCAAGGATCTTTTTTTCGGAGAGACCTGTTGCTTTTTTGATAGAATCGAGTGGTATCCCAAGTTTAATAAGGTTTCGGGTAATTTCAATTTTTTCTTCGTGTCTCCCTTCTTTTCTCCCTTCTTCTCTTGCTTCTTGTTTTAGTTCATCTTCATACGTTATCATCGTGCCGCCCTCCCCTTCAAAACCATCAGCCCTTATTCTTTTTCCAGCTCCTCCTTTATTTCAAGTATCTTTTTTTCGGAAAGGCCTGTTGCTTTTTTGATAAAATCGAGGGATGACCCTAGTTTAATGAGGTTTCATGTGATTTCTATTTTTCCTTCTCGTAGCCCTTCTTGTCTTCCTTCTCGTTTACCTTCTTGTAGTCCTTCTTTTCTCCCTTCTTCTCTTCCTTCTTGTTTTAGTTCATCTTCATACGTTATCATCGTGCCACCCTCCCAATTTTTGATTTCCTGGTTAAACTCCTGTTGGTATTGACTTTCGAGTTTTATCATGTGGTCCATGAAAATGAAAAGTGTCAGTAAATCCTTTTTATCGAGCTGCAAGCGATCTTTCATAACAGTTAAAACCCGGAGCAACTGCTTTTTCAATTCTAATTTGGTTGGCTGTGCAGCTGTTTTTCCATACAGGGCTTTTTTTGCCGCAAGGATTACAAAAGCAAATGGATTAGTCGATTGCAACAATTCATTTTCATCTTGTTCCGCTATTTTATACACATTGTATTCATAACTCAATTTTGTCCCGAAAAAGTTGTATTCATAACGAGGTGGGGTATACGTTTCGGAGTAATCTTCGGTGTAAATCACAAGCGCAAATATCTTTTTATCATACGCATCAAAAATCCGGTAGAAGTATTGAAACATTCTTTCTGCAAAACCAGTATCTTTCCACCCCTGCACTTCGATATGGACAAGTATCCACTGTTCGCTACCATTTTTCAAATACACTTTAAAAAGCCCGTCTGCTTCCCGGTCACGGCTTTTGCCGTCCGGATTCAGCTTTTGGAACTCCTTATCCAGGTCGTCAGGTGGCTTGTCCCAATCAATCATCTCATACAAGCCTGGTGAAAAAAACGCAACAAAATCTTCAAACAGCGAATGAATGACCCGCTTCCAATGACGGTCATATTCATTGCGCCCAGTCCGCTTATCCATCCCATTCCCCCTTTTCAAGTATTAAAACTATTCCGTTTTTATTATACAACATTTTTGAAATGAAGGGAACACCAATTCGACAAAAATGTTGATTTCAAAATTTTTCGTCTTTTGATCCGAAACGTAGATGGGTGTGAAAACGCCGACTATATTTCAGATGTCTCCGCTGATGTCCGTGAAAGTAGACCAATACCCTGCAAACGCCACAGATTCTATAAATCAACCGTTCTTGATATCCGCTACAAACCTGCCGCCGACCAGCCCCTCCTGATAACCGGTTTTTTCCTTATCGCATTTCATCTGCAAGCGCCAGCAACTCGAGCCCACAATAACGTCCCCATCGATCACAACGCGACTATTATGAATTGAAAAAACAGATTTTCCACCTTTCCACATATGAAGATATACCTGAGCGGACTTGCTGAAAAATCACTTTTTTGCTTCATCTTCTTCCCGACTTTTTGGCAGGCCGCGTTTTTTTCCATGAGGGCTAAAATCTCTCCTAAAGCAGCGGCATATCATAGCTTGGCCGGAACAGTTTGTAGATGGAAACCAATCTTTTCCAAAATGGGATTTACGTTTCAAACATATAATAGATGTGCAGGCGTCCTATACGAGAGTGCGTTTCAAGCATACGATACAAGGGGAAAATTCTCTGTCAAAAAACGGACACTTTTTTACAAGCCGGTTTTGTTGAAGTTTCGGTGATAAGTTTTATAATAATATTTAGTTCAACGAAATATTTACTCCGTATACTTTTGTTTTCATTGCGCAAGGAGGCGATTTTCTCATCTAATGAGCCAGGAAAAACGCAATTTGTATATTATGTTTGTCTGTAACTTTTTAGTGGGTGCAAGCTTAACGATGATCGTTCCATTTTTATCGCTATATATTCAAACATTCGGCCATTTCAGCGATAACTATGTCCAGCGCTGGGCCGGATATATTTTTGGCGTGACCTTTTTGGTTGCTTTTTTTATGTCGCCAATCTGGGGACGTATCGGCGACAAATACGGCTTTAAACCGACGCTTATTATTACCGGGTTCGGTATCGCCGCGAGTCTGTTTTTTATGGGGCTTGCAAACAATGTCGCCACTTTATTTACGACCCGGATTTTCATGGGGATCGTGACCGGGTTTATCCCGACTTCTATGGCGCTCATTTCAAAGCAGACCTCTAAGGAAGAAGCCGGCAAGGTGCTCGGCACTTTGCAAATGGGAAATGTTTCCGGAAACTTATTTGGGCCGCTGATTGGCGGGTCGATTGCAGACAATTTTGGTTTTAAATACACTTTTATGATTACAGCCGTTGCCATTTCGATTGCCGCACTTGGCGTTGTTTTCGGCATTAAAGAAAAACGTTCCGATCCGGCCCGGCGAAAAGAGAAACCCGTTTCTCCCCTTGCTGTTATAAAACAAATTGTCAGCCGCCGGATTTTGATTACCGTCATGGTGATTGCGCTTTTGATCCAAATGGCGAACTTCTGCGTCCAGCCGCTATTGGCGCTGTATGTCAGCCATTTGACAAGTTCCGGCAATATTGCGTTCCTATCCGGGCTTGCTTTTTCCGCCACCGGGTTCGGCAACCTGCTTTTGACAAGGCAGTGGGGCATGCTCGGCGACAAATACGGGCATGCAAGGATTCTCTTGATTTTGCTTGTGCTTGCCTGTGCCTTCATGGTGCCGCAAGCACTCGTAAGCCATTTATGGCAACTGATTATTTTACGGTTCCTGTTTGGCATGGTGATCGGCGGAATGAACCCGAGCATTGTGGCGTTTATTCGTCTCGAAGCGCCGCTCAGCATGCAAGGTGAAGTGCTCGGTTATAACCAAAGTTTCCGGTTTCTCGGGAATGTAACAGGGCCGCTGATTGGCGGTTACGTATCCGTGATCTCCGGCATTTCATCTGTGTTTTATGTAACCGGGGTTTTGTTCCTGTTCGCATTTGCGCTCCTTCTTTACAGTGTAAAATCAGAACAGCGCCGCACCGTCCGGGAAAGCTAAAACGGCAAGATACCCTTTTGATGGTATCTTGCCGTTTTTTTATTTTTCCTTGCCAGGTCGCGAAACTTTTAGCTTTTTTTTGGCACGACCGCAATGGTACAGCGCGACAGGCAAATTAAGTTTTCGTCTTCGTCTTTGATTTTGATTTCCCAAACCTGGGTGCTTTTGCCCCGGTGCACGGCCTCGGCAACTGCGGTTACGGTGCCGTTTCGTTTTGAGCGGATATGGTTGGCATTGATTTCAAGTCCGAAACAGACTTCTTTTTCTAAATCGATCAGCATCGCAGCCCCGAGGCTTGCTGCGGTTTCCGCGAGTGCAACGGATGCCCCGCCGTGCAGGTATCCGAGCGGCTGTATCGTTTTTTCATTCACAGGCATGGTCGCCACTACTTTCCCGGGCTCCATTTGGACAAGTTTTATGCCCAGCGCGCCGATCATTGTATGTTCCAATTCCATCTCTTTCCCCCCGGTTCGGATTGTCCATACATCTTTCAAGCCTTTCTTTCATACGATGTAAAAAATGATGATCCCCGCCTGAGAAAGAAGGTGAGAATATTGTACTACAATCCGTATTATGTTGTTCCTTCCTTTCCATACTATTCCATGCCTTACCGCCAATATCCTGCCGTCCACCCGAAAAAATTTATGGATTCGGCCATGCGCACGCACGCGCTCTTGGCAGATGCACAGCTTTTGCTTAACCGCATTTCCCGCTCTACGGCTTTTGCCGGGCAACTGATGTCTGCTGCACAAAAATCAGATTCGACCGATGTCGGTCGCATGCTGACGGGTACCGGTATCCAGCATATACCGCGCGTGTTTTATACACCGGACGGCCTTGTATTGCAGTTTGTCCACCAGGCCGCGGGCAACCAGGAACCTTGCTGTGAGCTCCGGATGAAAATGCGCTGGTCATAACTTGCGGCTTGTCCATAGCTCTGGGATCCTGCCCCCCGAATTGTTTTTTATAAGCTGTATGAAGGACGAAACCAAAGACGCGGCTCTCTGAATTGTCCTTCATCGGCTGTATGAAAGACAAAATCAAGGGCTCCGTGCTCCGAATTGTCCTTCATCAATCCGATGAAAGACAAATTTCAAATCCCAGAACGGCGAAATGTCCTTCATAGACTGAATGAAGGACAAAATCAATGGATCCGTACCCAGAATTGTCCTTCATAAGCTGTATGAAAGACAAAATCAATGGCTCCATACCACGATTTGTCCTGCATCAACCCGATGAAAGACAAATTTCAGATCCCAGGACGGCGAAATGTCTTTCATAAACTGAATGAAGGACAAAATCAAGGACTCCTTACCCCAAATTGTCCTTCATAAGCTGTATGAAAGACAAAAACAAAGGCTCCGTGCTCCGAATTGTCCTTCATCAACCCGATGAAGGACAAATTTCAAAACCCAGAACGGCGAAATGTCTTTCATAAACTGAATGAAGGATAAAATCAAGGACTCCTTACCCCAAATTGTCCTTCATCGTTTGTATGAAAGACAAAAACGTGGGCACCGCTCCCCAAATTGTCCTTCATGTTTTATCATTTGAAGCCGTTCCAACAAAATCCTTGTTTCGGAACTTCTTGCAACCAAAGGAGCCGGGTATCTTTCCGAAAAAATAACCCCCGCTTGAGAAGCGGGGGTTATTTTTAATAATACGGGAATGGCGGATATCCTCCGTACGGAACCGGTGGATATGGCACCGGAGGGTATGGAAAATACGGGCGTGGCCTTACCAGTGCCCCGCCAAGCAAACCGCCGAGAAAACCACCCAGAAGCGGTCCTGCGAAAAACGGGGAACGTGCCGGGTAATGTGCATGCGGATACATCAAATAACCTCCTCTCCTTCTATTTTTAGTGTATGCATCCCAGCACTACCGGATTGGGCGTTACGCAGACGCTGACTTTTGCCCGTTCTTTTTTTTGCGTCTTTCCTGCCACAAAATCAGCAAAAGCGTTATAATCGGAAAAACCACTTGCATGGGAAGGTGAAGCAGAACAGGCACCACTTTGATGCCCTCATCAATATGTTCCGCATACGTTGACGCAATCATCACCGATGCGCACAACATGATCAGGCCGAGCGGATAAACTGTTCTCTTATAACTGCTCACATGAAACAGCTCCGTAAACATTATGCAAGCCGCATATAAGAAAATCCCTACTTTAAAAAAGCCGCCAACGATTAAAGCCAACATAAAAAATACATCCAACCGCTCCAGAAAATGGGCGATTTGAATTTCCTGGATGGTCGTAAGCAGCGGAAACGGGGAACGCATCATTACATCCACTCCAAGTACACAGGTATTGATCAGCATCGAGATCGCCAAATTTGTACCGCTTAACCACATGGCGGACAGCCCGGCTACCTTTACACCCTTTATCTTGTCTACAAGCGGAAAAATGGACAAAAACGCAATCGTTTCGCCGAAAGGAATATAAATCGTCTCTGTCGCCATTGTTTTCATAATAGGCATGGGTCCGTTTTCCAGTACGGGTTTCAAATAATTAAGGTTAATGAGCCCCGATGAAGTAATCAATACGAAACTCATAATCATCAGAAAATAAACAAAGATGAAAAAGATCTCCCCGGTTCTGGCCATCACTTCCATTCCTTTTTTCACTGCATACATGACGCAAAAAGCCATGATCACTGTGATAATAAATCGCGGTGTTTCCGGATAAGCCGATATAATCAGCATTTCTCCAAAGTCGCGCAGCACCCTGGCAGAAAGATACAAAAAGTAAATGCCCATGGCAAAGCCGAAACACCAGCCAATGACTTTTCCGTAAATCGCCCGCAACCATTCGACCGGCGAAATGCCAGGATAGAAGGAAAATATTTTGTAATAAACGTAAAACAGGAAAAACCCCATGCTCAAGCCGCTTAAAATTGCAAGCCATGCATCCTGCTTTGCGCCCTTTCCGATTCCCAGCAAAAGGGCACTGCCTAGTTCAAACATAAAAATTAACACAAAAAATTGGTATGAGGAAATCTTCACCTTTTCCATATATCACCAGGCCCTATTATTTTAAATTTGAATGGAATGGATTTGTCCGTAATTCAGAATTGGCGATGACAACGTCTGCATGCACTTTCACTTTTAAATGGGCAAAACCATTTTCATTCCAATGATGCTTTAAACTGTGCCACTCTTTCGGGTACTGGCGGTAAATCATTTCCCCGAAGCCGAACACATCACATTGCTCGCGCTGCATATGTCGGATGCCTTTGTTGATTTGCTGCTCCACATTTTTTTCGTATGCTTTTTCAATCCGGGCCATTTCCTTGGAATCCATTACATCAAGCGGCACATCGACTTCTTGTAGCTGACCTGCAAGGCGAATGTGAATATGCATTTCCGGCTTCCCGTTTTTCATAACCGGTTTCATTCCGATAATCGTTTTTCTTACCCGCAGCCCGAGCGCATTTGGATGATGAGCCCAGTCTATTTCTAGCGAAGACATCTTTGTTTTTTTCAATAGCCATGTAATCGTACGGGCATCCTGTCCGCCTACCCAATCAATCAATTTTCCATGTTTTAAGATCCCGATCCCTCCGCTCGTTAAGTATGCGTCCAGTTTTGTTTGATTCTGGCTGTCCTGCTTCCCTCCTTTTTTCGGATCCCCTATCAGCTTGAAGCTTCCCACTACCGCTTCTTTTCCTTCCGTTGTAAAGTCATATAAGATATCGGAAACATCTGTTTTTATTCGCCCACCGACATTTTCTTCCGCATCTTCCAATGTTTTATTGATTTTATTGGTCGGAATATGGTCAATCGGCGTCATCACCTGAAGAATATCTTCCGCCTTACCTTTGCGGGCAATCAGAACGGAAGCAGTATTGCGGAATTCTTTACGCCTGTCAAAAGTATCAATAACCGGATAGATGCCATTTTCCGCCAAGTTTCTGCCAATCAAGAGAACGTTTGTATGAGAAAAATATAGTCTCCTGGAAATTTCCTGGTCTGAAGCGAGAATGGCTTCCTCAATCGTTTTGCCTTCCGTCTGATAGATGGTAACAGGAGGACCCTGCCCGCCGCCGATTTGCATGCCGCTTGGAATGTTTAAGTAATTAACAATTTGATAGGTCAGCAAATAATGCCCGTTCTCAAGCTGGTCAATGCCAATGGCGCTTACAAAGGCAATATCCGTTAACTCTTTATGGCTCCAGCAGCCTGTCAGCAAAAAAGAAGCCATAAAAAGGGCAACGGCCGTTTTCCATCGACTGCTCATCATGGTTGCTCCCCATTCGCATCATTTTTTTGTTTCGGCGGCATTGGCTTTTGATTTTCTGCCTGGCGGACGATATTTTTCTGGCTGAAGAGACGCGGCCTGGCGCTCATCGACCACATTGGCACGCGGATCACCGTATCACCGGAGTTGGAACGAATGAAAGGGGCAATCGGCGCCGTGTATGGCACGCCGAAAGACCGCAAGCTGGTCAAATGGACAACAAGCGCAATCATCCCAATAATGATGCCGTAAAAACCGAAAGTAGCCGCCAGAAGCATAAAAACAAAACGATACAATCTGGCTGAAACAGCAATGAAAAAAGAAGGGGTAGAAAAACTGGCGATGGCCGTGATCGATACCACAATGACCATTGCGGGAGAAACAAGTCCGGCCTGCACTGCCGCTTGCCCGATGACAAGCGCCCCGACAATCGAGACCGTCTGGCCGATCGGTCGCGGCAGACGGAGTCCGGCTTCCCGGAGGATTTCAAATACAATCTCCATCCCAACTGCCTCGACAACAGCCGGGAAAGGAATCGTCTCCCGCTGCGCCGCGAGCGTGAAAACAAGCTGTGTCGGGATAAGTTCCTGATGAAAGGTTGTCACGGCGACATAGACAGCAGGCCCAACAAGTGAGATTAAGTAGCTGAGCACCCGCAAAAAGCGGAGCGCTGTCGCAATGTCAAATCGTGTATAATAGTCATCCGCCGACTGGAAAAATTGGATAAAAACAGCAGGCGCGAGCAAAACGAACGGCGTGCCGTCCACAACGATGGCGAAACGGCCCTCCAATAAATTTGCCGCCACCACATCCGGCCTTTCCGAATGGTACATTGTCGGAAAAATGGTATACGTTTTATCTTCAATGAGTTGTTCAATATAGCCCGATTCAAGAATGGCATCGATTTTAATCGTATTTAGCCGTTTACGGGCTTCTTCAAGGATTTTATCGTTTACAATTCCTTTTATGTACATGAGCGCAACATCGGTCTGAGTCACTTCCCCGATTTTAAAGTTCTCGATCCACAGATTCGGATTTTTAATCCGTTTACGAATCAACGATGTGTTGACACGTAAAGATTCGGTAAAACCTTCACGCGGCCCGCGTACAGTTACTTCGGTTGAAGGCTCTTCAATCGCTCGCTGTTTCCCGCCCCTTGTGCTGATGCTTAATCCACCGTATACGCCGTCAATCAGTAAAATGGACTGGCCACTCAACAGCTCCGAAAACAAGTCATTCCAATTCATGACCTTTTTTACACCGCCAATTTTAATGACGTGCTTCATGATGCTGTCGAGTATATTTTCACTTCCCAAATACCCGTCGATTTCCGGATTGCCCATCAAGACTTCAAGCAGGTTTTCATTGATCATTTTCGGATCATCCAGGCCATCGACGGAAATAACGGCAGCCGGCAAATCATTGCCGCTTCCAAGCATGATTTGATGGATGACAATGTCGGAACTGTTCCCGGTTGTTTTTTTCAACTGTTGGATGCGCGTTTTTAAATCGGTGCCCATGGTCAAAAACGGGATATCCGTTACAGTCCCGCTCGTATCGTCTCCGCGCACAGGTGTTTTCTGCACGTCCCTGCTTTTCTTTGCACTTTTGTTTTCCTTTTTTGCAGCGTTTCTCTGTTTTTTCCACCAATATGGCATACCGATCCTCCTTTTCGCCCGTGCATGGCTGTTTGTAACGGAGCGCAAACTACTGATGAAGATATCTTGTTGTTAGTATGTTTCGATTCGAAAAAAATATGAAAGGAATTGGCATGCATGAAAATCGCTTTCCTGACCGGGATTGTCGCACTGGTCCTCTATGTCTTCATCGCCGGCATTGATTTTTATATGACGAGGGACCTTATTAGCTCTATCTACCATCCGATCGGTACCTTCGATACTTTTTATCCTATTGAAAAAGGCGTGCTGATGTTATGCATCATGGCGCTCATATTTAAAATCACAATCGGTGTGTTGAAACAGGAAGAACGGCTGCAAAAATGAAGAATCGAGTAGGAGGCTAATCATGATTCATTAGCCTCCTACTCGATTTTAATCCTGTTCTGCCATCTTCTCAGCCAGCACGGCCAGTGTCCGTACCATTACACCGGTTGCGCCGGCCGGGCCAAGATCGGTTTCTTTCCCTGTTAAGGCGGTTCCTGACATTTCCAGATGGACCCACGGGGTGTCTTCCGCAAACGCCCCGATAAAAGCCCCGTTTTCGATCACGCGGCCTTCGCTGCCCGGCCAACCGTTCAAATCGGCAATTTTGCTGCTTCGTACGTTCTCTATGTCCGCTTCCGTTACAGGGAAGCGCCAGATGAATTCGCCTGCTTCCTTTGCAGATTCAAGCACCCGTTCAAAAAAAGCATCGCAATTGGCAACAGCGCCCGTTTTATCGCGTCCGAGCGCCGAGACCACGTCCATTGTCAAGGTGGCAACATCAACGATTTGATTGGCACCATATTGTTTCGCATACGTTACGGCATCTGCAAGCATCAGCAACCCGCTGGCACCGGTATCCCGCACTTCAATCGTTTTACCGTTCATGCTCGTGATGACAGTGCCCGTTTCAACAGGCATTTTACCCTGTCCATCGTTTGCAGGAACGCCCCCTGTGGTACCGTTTATGCGATTACCGGTTACGGGAAGTACCGCCACCACGTTTTTTGCCGGTTTCCGTTCCCCGACCACTTCCATGGCACCCAGAATAGCTGCTGCCCCTGCCATGCCTACATTTGCACCGGGTGTGCAACCATCGATCACGGCGCCGGTTCCGACAAGTGCAAGCACATTGCCCCATTCTCGTTCGCCCGCATATCTCAGCACGATCATGTTCGGCGGCTCTTTTGATTCCCCGGCCGCAGCCAAAATCGCCCCCATTCCAAGCTTTTCCATCTCCGTTTTTTTAAGGATTTCCACTTCAAAAGCGTATTTTTCAGCAAGTGATGCGGCGTATTCCGCGAGACGGACCGGTGTCCAAATATTCACCGGCGTATTGACAAGCGTTCGTGCCGTATTCACGCCTTTGCCAAAAACGTACCCACGGTGCAGGGCAGTGCCCACTGTTTCCCCGGGGAGATCGGTATTACGGTATGTACCCGTTTGAAGACTGGCGTTTTTAACCGGCCGGCCTTTTGCTTTTCCGGCGGCACCAGCATGTCCAATGTTCTCCGGTCGGATCTCTGCTTCCCCAGCGACATTAACATGCTCTGCGTTTCCCGGCCGGCCTTTTGCTTTCCTGGGGGCATTAACATGCTTGGCATTTCCCAGCCGGCCTTCTGTTTTTCCGGCAGCACTCGCTTGTTCGGCGTTCCTCAACCTGCCTTCTGCTTTCCCGGCAGCACCCCAATGAGGATTGGCGTTTTGAATCGGTTGTGCACCTGCTTTTCCGTTGGTACTAACATGTTCGACGTTTTCCGGTCTCCCGGGGCCACTAACATGATCTGCGTTTTCCAGTTGGGTTTCAGCCTTCCCGGCAACCCTGGAATGAACATTTGTGACGTTTTCCACCGGTTCCGGTTTTTTCCCGGCAGCCCGGATGTAAACCGCTACTTTTTCGAGCTGCACTTCCGGGATATTCGGCTGTCTTTTGTAACCGGCAAACTGGTATGCGGCCATGGGAGCGGCTTCACCGAGCAACTGCGCGGCTTCCTCCCCGTTGATTGTGCCGGCGCAAAACGTATCGAGAAAAACCGCTGCCGTAGCCCATCTCATTTTCAGGATGTGTTTCACTGCTTTTCCAAACATCCTTTTCAAATGTTCTTTTCTGATTTCTTTCGGGTTGCCAAGCCCGATAAACAAAAGCCGTTTTACAGGCAGTTTTCCGAGGGTATGAATGACAGAAAGGCTGCCGGCGTGCGCGGATAGATCGCCGGATTTTACCAGTTCCGTCAGCTCCCCGTCGAAACGGTTGTCGAGTTTTTCCAGCAAGCCGTCAAACTTTTTTGGAACTTGCTGCAAGCCGATTACAAGGCAGTCTTCCCGGCATTCAAGCGGATCCCCTGTACAAATTTCAAACATACAACCACCTCTGTTCCATTATAGCCGTCCGCTTGAAAAAAACGCACAAAAAAAAGCGCAACCGGCATTTTGCGCTATTCTTCCGTTTCCGGTCTAATATATTGCTGCCGGAACACTTGCATCGTTTTGTTTTCGTTCAGTTCAGCCAGTTCCTTTTCAGTCAGGGACCCGTCCCCCATTTTAATAATATACACATCAAGCGTCTGTTTTCCCCATTTCTTGTAAACATCCGAAACCGTTTCAAAATACAGATCGAGCCGGTTCCCTTTTATGGCGGATCCTGTATCGGCCACAACACCGAAATCGTAGCCTGGGATATAAAGGACCGTCCCGATTGGAAAAATGGATGTATCGGCAGCAATCGTTGAATATAAATCCCGTTTCACTTTCACCCCGGAATAGGTGATGCCGTAGCCGGGATGGTCGGGACTTTTCCCGGTCGATTCGGCCCCTGCCGTATACCCCGTTGCTGTCACTTTCTTTTTCGGGTAATTGCTCCAGTCATAGGCATCAAGGGATGGCTGCGGCTGGCTCGCGGCAATAGCGGCCAATCCTTTTTCCAATGCCCGAGCAGGTACCGCTTTTGCAGCTGCTGCTTTTATCCCCGAAATGGCCTGGAAAGTGGAAATCATTGCCCATATGAACAAAATGGCCATCAATAAGCGGATCATCCATTTTTTCATGTTCAATTGGTTTCACTCCTCTTAGGGCTATTGTTTCCCACGCCGTTCCAAAATATGCGGGCATATAGCAAAAAAACAGCTGATCCGTCTGCCCTTTTTCGCGCCGCCCATTCTCCTATTCTGCAAATGGCGCTTCCAAAAAGCACTGGTTGTTTTATCCGGAAAATTTGCGCCGGCTTTTGCCGGCCGGCCCGCCTCCGATTTAAAGGCAAAAAAAAGCTGCCCTCAAGGCAGTTTTAAAACATCCGGTATCCGTTTTTCCGGAGCGCTTTTATCGCAACACCAGCCAAAAGTGCCCCCACAAGGCCGCTCGATAACACGAGGGCATCAGATAAATGGATGGAGCTAAGATGCTCCCCAAGTTGCCGGAAAGCCGTCCCGGGATCGGTAAAATACCGGGAAAAAGCGATCCGGTCAATCATCGAAAGCGCAATGACCGGGTAAATAAAACAGAGAATCCAGGTCATCCGCAAAAGCATATTGGCAATAAAACCGATACCGAAAAACAAAACAAGAAAAAGGACCATCGAAATAATCAATACCGGTATACTCATAAGCCCCTCCGCATCCCCGTTGTACATCCAGTTTACTGAAAAAACCGAATTTCGTCAAAAGTAACGCGAAAATATTTTTGCTATATAAAATTAAATTTTCCTTTCTTTAAAACAAGCCTTGTGCCGCCGATCATAAACAGGGCACGGTCATCCACGACTTTTTTCATAACAGAAGCAGAAGTGCCTTTCAGCTTTTTGCCAAACACAATGCCGATCGCATTGTCTTCCCCGAGGGAGCAGACGGTGCCTTTGTCATTAAAAGTGAAAGCTTCCAGGCTTTCTTCACCGTGGATCTTTTTCAGGAGGTTCCGTGCGCATACTTCCCCATGCTGCATCGCCATCTGCGCTGTCGGCGGGTACGGGCGGTTTGTGTCCTTATTGATGATCAGCGCACAGTCCCCAATTACAAAAACATTTTCATGCCCCGGAACGGTCAAATCCGGTTTGACTTTCACCCGGCCGCGCACCGTTTCAAACCCGGACGCATCAATCACGCTATTCCCGCGCACACCCGCGGACCAGATGACGGTGCCAGACTTGATTTCGTACGGCTCTCCGCCTTTTTTGCAGGCCCATACCCCGTCTTTTGTCGCTTTTTTGACCGCCGTGCCAATATGGAACTCGACGCCTTTGCTTTCCAAATACGAAAGGGCGTAATCGACAAGTTCGCGGTCAAATTGCGGGAGAACGATAGGATTGGATTCAATCGAAACGATCCGCACTTTATCGCGTGGAATCCCGTATTCCTTGCAAAGCGCCGGAATCCGGTTCACCAGCTCGCCAAGAAACTCGATGCCGGTAAAACCCGCACCGCCGACCACAATGGTGAGCCGGTTGTCATCTTTATCGTTTTCCCTCCGGTAGGCATCGAACTGGCGCTCAATATGTTCCCGGATTTTTTGGGCAGCGCTTACATCTGTAATCGAAAAAGTATGCTCTTTCAAACCTTCGATTCCGAATGTTTCCGCGTTGGATCCAAGTGCAATGACGAGATAATCATATGGTAACACTTCCCCGCCTTTTAACTCAACTGTGTTCGCGTCTTTTTTTATCCGCTTGACTTCCGCCTGCTTAAATTGCACTTTATTCTTATTTAAGACGTTTTGAATCGGGTAGCGGACCCGGTCATGGTGCAATGTGCCGGCGGAAGCTTCATGAAGCCATGTTGTTTCGTAATGGTAATCATTTTTGTTCACGAGTGTGATGTCCGCTTCCCCTTTTGCAAGCTGTTTTTGCAGACGCGTCACGGTCATGAGCCCGCCGTAACCGGCACCCAGTATAACCACTTTCGGTTTCTCCATTTTTCTCACTTCCATCTCTTTATTTTGGACAGGCCGGCGCCTGTATGGCAACATCATCCATTATTTGTGATTTTATTCACGACAATTGGCACGCCAAATTTGTCACATGATCTCCATCAAATTGTCACAAAAAATACATATCTCCACTTCAATCATATGCTTTTTACCCGCTATTTTCAATTGAAAACTGTACTAAAATAATAATAAAAATATTCTAATATATAACATGGTGCCTAAAATTTTTTCCGGACGCAGGAACACCTGCCTGCCTTGCCCGCAGAGGTTTTTAGCCTGTGCGCTTGTGCCAAAATGTGCTATGATGAAGGAGAATGAAGCGTATTGGAGGGGTTTCGTTGAAGGAAGATCAAACCGTTTATGATATAACCGTTATCGGGGGCGGGCCGACCGGCTTGTTTACAGCATTTTACGCCGGATTACGGAAAATGTCCGTAAAAATCATTGAAAGCCTGCCACAGCTTGGCGGGCAGCTGGCTGCGCTTTACCCTGAAAAGTATATATACGATGTCGCCGGTTTTCCGAAAGTGAAGGCGGCTGATCTTGTAAATCAATTAGAAGAGCAGGCCTCCATGTTCCAGCCGGTGATCTGCACGGGCCAGTCCGCAGAAAAGCTTGAAAAGAATGAAGACGGCATTTTTACGCTAACAACTGATAAAGAAATCCACCATTCCAAAGCGGTCATCATCACTGCCGGTGTTGGTGCATTCCAGCCGCGCCGCCTCGAAGTTGAAAATGCTGCACAATACGAAGGAAAGAATCTGTTTTATTTTGTGAATGATATGGACCAGTTTGCCGGCAAAAGTGTTGCCATCCTTGGCGGCGGCGATTCCGCGGTTGACTGGGCGCTTATGCTGGAACCGGTTGCCGAAAAAGTGACGCTCATCCACCGCCGGGACAAATTTCGTGCCCATGAACGTACGGTGGAACAATTGAAGCAATCGCGCGTTGAGATTAAAACACCGTTTGTCGCGAGCGAAGTGATGGGTGATGGGGAAAATATCTCCCGGCTTATGATTGAAGAAGTAAAAGGCGATGCGAAAGAAGCGCTTGATATTGATGCCCTTATCTGCAATTATGGCTTTATTTCGTCACTCGGCTCGATTAAAAACTGGGGCCTTGAGATTCAAAAAAATTCCATTGTCGTCAACTCCAAAATGGAAACAAATATCCCAGGCGTTTACGCAGCCGGCGATGTTTGCACGTTTGAAGGTAAAGTGAAGTTAATCGTAACGGGGTTCGGGGAAGCCACCACAGCGGTCAGCAACGCGAAAACGTATCTTGACCCGAAAGCCCGCGTCCAGCCGATGCACAGCACTTCGCTGTTTGAATAAGGAAAAATCAAAATCCCGGATGGCTGCCCAACCGGGATTTTTGATTAAATATTGCTCTTATCGCCGCTCCGGACCCATTTCAGGACGGGGGCATTTTTTTGTTTCAGTTCTTTTTTGTTCTCCCATGCACTGCTTTCTGATCCATCCGCTTTGGCGTCTGCCGCATCATCCACGAGCCATTTTTTTGAATTCTTGTCATATTTAAGCGTATATTTGCGGAGGGTCTTGTAGGAATAGTCCTCATAATTTTTTTCTCCCGTATATTTGATCTTTTCGTTATAGGAAACGAGTGCTTCAATTTCCGCTTTCCAGTCTGCATCAAAATGGTTGATGCTCAGTTCATCCATATTTACGACGGAACCCAAATACTGGGAAGTCACTTCTTTACATAATCTTTAATGGCTTCAAACTGCGCCTGTTCAAGTGAAAAGTCTTCCTTAAAAGAATCGGTCGCGTTTGAAAGCTTATTGGCATCCAGTCCGGAAGTCGTATATACGCTTAGATCCTCGTTGAACTTGCGGATCGCCTCCAAAATCCCTTTTTGTACGTTTTCGCTTTTTTGGGCAAGGCGGCTGTCATCAACAATCATGCTGACTTCGGAATTTCCCCATAAATCCTTTTTCTCTTTTTGGAAAAAGGTTCCCAAACTGTTTTTTACCGTTACATTCGTTTGGTAAGTTCCGGGCAAAAGTGGGCCGTAAGTATGACTTTCTTTTTTTTCCGGAACTTTCATATTTCCGATTGACACATTAAGCTGGTCGTTGTCGCTTTGCCCGGTCACTTTTAAGTGGACGGTCTTCACTTTCAGCTTATAGTCGGGGAAAAATCCCCATTTCTTTCCGTCTTGAACGAGGCTGATCTGCTGGTTCGTTTCCGCGTAATTTTCGTCCTTTATTTGGTTATGAATGCCATCTCTTATCACCTGATAACTGTTTGCATTGGTTTTTAAATACCGGATCATGGCCTGAAGGGAAGTATTGTTCACCAATGCATTCGGATTGTCGGCAACAATCAGCCCTTCCAGCTGCTTCGTATCCTTTGTTTTGACCGCATTCTCGAACTTTTCCAGTACCCGGTCAGGTTTTGAAGCCTGGGAGAGCGCGATCCATATAACCGCAAGTACAACAATCACGGCTGCAGCTATGGCAATCAGCCATTTATGTTTCGTGAGTTGCGCCATAGGTTAATACACCTCTCCGCCTGCAAAAGCTTCTTCCAGCTCATTTGTATAGTCATTCTCCTGCCAAACCGTCCATTTTCCGTCTTTTTTCACCATGGAAACTTCTGCCGGGTCTTCAGCTTCTTTTGGTTCCATGGAACTGACAATGGAATCGAATTTGGAGAGGGCATATTTTTTTGCTTTTTCTGAATCGTAATTTTCGCTGTTATCCAAATATTCATCTGCATATTTTTCCACTTTTTCAGAAATATCGTCCATAGAAATGGTGGAATAGGTCAACTTTACGACCGCTTTATTTTTGTAGCTCGCAACGGCTTCCGCATCCAGTTTCGCTTTTTCGGCAGCGGCCGATTTATAGGCTTCATAATACTTTTTCATATCTGCATCTGATATATCATCGGTAATATTGTCGTTAAAGGCTTTTTTAAAGGTTTTATACGCATCTGTCTGGACAGCTTCCTTATTCTCTGAAACATATTTTTCATAATCGGCATTGTCCTTGTTTAAATAAATGGTGTCTATATATGCCTTTAACGCTTTTGCCGGGTCCTGCAGGGAATCGTACGATTTACTGTATTTTTTGGTATCCAGCGCAAGTTTCAACTCGTCACTGTCATCCCCGCTTTTTTCCGTAAACGGCTGGATGCCCAATGTATATGTTTTGCCTTTTTTTACTTTTACCAGTACGGTCATCTTTTTTGTATTGCCCGCCCCGATACTGCCGCCGCGTGAAGTGCCCATATCGAGCCGGGTGCTGTATATGTCGTCTTCTATGTTCACTTCTTCGTTGCCATCGTATAATTTAATATTGCTATATGGAGAGATATGGACCGTATCCGAAGACACATTTTTGATCTTTAAGTCAACGGCCAGGAGGTCTTTCTCACCGTCTTCCGAAACATCCGCATCGTCATCCTTCAACAGGGCATAGGACGCGTCTGTAATTGAAGCTTCAATTAACTTGTTTTTATTGGAAGATCCCCCTTCCGCTTCTGCTTTTTTATCTGATTTCCCGCAAGCAGCCAATCCCCATACCAATGCCAGAACAACAAGCAGCACATGCCATTTTTTCACTGCAGTTTCCCCTTTCCAATCTTCATTCTGCAGCTGATAAATCGCAGAATTTCCTTAACTTTTTATCGAACCCGGGGTACGGTTTTTTTATGTATAATGCGGGTAAAGGAATACATAACGCAGCTTCCCCCTCGACATTCCTTTCTCCCCCATTATGCAAGGACCAAGTTCCCTTCCCCTTTTTCCGAAAAATCCGGGCAAATGAGCAGCTAAGGTATATCTACCCTTTTTTCCATGAATAAACATATTTACGAAAAAGTATTTTATTTTTAATGACTTTGTAAAAAGTTGTGGCTTTTTAGCGCAAGGAAGGCGTTTATAAATGCGGATGTACAAACAGCGAAGGAAATTGGCGTGCCCGGACAGGAAGAAAACCGGAAGACAGGCGCTGGCTGGATTTTTTGAAAAGATTTTTGTGAGGCTTGCGAATGAAAGGGACTTTGCCAAAAAGGAGCTTAAATCAATTCAGCAGCGCAAAAGCCCCGCCTGTCATTGGCGGGATATCCTGCGCTGCTGCAATGAAATGGGAACCTTGCTGGCGTATAAATATCCTGTTTTTGCAGCATCACTTTAAATGCTTCAGCATTTTTCCGGTGTGCCGGCTTTTGTTTTAGTTTTAAATGAGGAGCCGCATCCGCAGGTGACAATCGCATTCGGATTATCGATCGTGAACCCGCCCCCTAAAAGCGACTGCTTATAATCGATGACCGTGCCGGTTAAAATCGGGGCGCTCTCATGATCGACGAGAATCCGGATGCCGTGCTGTTCGCCGACCGCATCGCCTTCTTTGATTTCGTGGTCAAGCGACAGGCCGTACGACAGGCCGCTGCAGCCCCCGCCGTTTACAGACACACGAAAATATGCGTCCTGCTCATCGTTTTGCTCCATCATGTCTTTAATTTGAAACGCAGCTGCTTCTGTAAGATGAATCACTTCACTCATTTTCCGAACCTCCTTTCCTTGATTATAACCATTTACACCGTGCAAAACAATGATTGCGTATCTCCCGGGCGCCGGGCAGTCTTAAAATGCGGGCTGCTTTATTTTAAAATTGCATTGCAACTCGAAAAATTCAACAAAGTCGCTGCTGTAAACGTTTTTTAATGAAAAATTTTTAATCGTGCGCTGCAAACGCATTTTCCGGGATATAGCCGTATTGCTCCATGACCGCATAAATTTTCTTTAGCCTTGGATTGCCTTCTGCCACCGGCTCGCCTTCAATGACAACAACCGGGTAAAACAGATCTTCATCCATCACTTTTTGCGCAAAAGCACGCACTTTTTGATCATCACCGGGTGCAAAAATATCGATATACTGGATGTCAAACGGCTGGCCCGGGTATTTCCGCGAAAGTGCTGCTTTGAGCCATTCAAATGTATCTTTAGAAGACGGCGCACCGACGCAGCTTGCGCATATTTGCTCCGCCCCGTAAACTTGAATCGTCACTTTTTTCTCCATCAAACCCGCACCTCTTCCGGGGATTTCTTATTCATATTGTACACAACAGCTTGCAAAAAGGAAAACACTATATCCCGTTTTTTTATGATAGATTTTTCTTGTAATCCTGTTTATAATGAGAAGTAAGAAAGGAGCGATCATATGCCTGCAGATACAATTACAGAACAAGTTCAGGAAGTATTGGATAAATTGCGCCCGTTTTTGCTCCGTGATGGCGGCGATTGCGAGCTGATCGACGTGGAAGACGGCATTGTTAAACTCCGCCTTTTAGGGGCATGCGGCAGCTGCCCGAGTTCCACGATCACGTTGAAAGCCGGGATAGAACGCGCATTGTTTGAAGAGGTTCCCGGCGTTATGGAAGTAGAACAGGTTTTTTAACGGGCAGTACGCGGTTTCCTATCAAGGAACCGCTTTTTTACTGGAATAAATTTTACTTGGACGGGATGATTCTCTGGTTATTCACGCATCCGTGCTTGCCTTCACTACGGTCCGGCCCGGCATTCGAAACCTGGCCCGAGATGTGTTTCAAGTGCTTGCTGTCCTTTTCTACAAGGAGCCACATTTTTATTGAATATCTGCATGGTGAATGGTTTTCTGAAATGCTCACCATGCCTGACATCCGCACTTGCCTTCACTACGGGCCGGGCTTCATTCGGAAACCTGACCGGAGATACGTTTTAAACTAGCCGGCCTTTTCTACAAGGAGCCGCTTTTTTATCGGGCTTTGAGCCATGCCACCCTGGGAATATTGTATTTTCTTATCGGAACTTCCGAGAGCTCATAAAATTCAGCCAGAAATGCTTCGTATGCTTCTGCCCCCCGTACATTTTTCCAAAGCTGTTCCTCATGCATTTTTTGTTCTTTTTCAGACCGGGTGAGAAAATAGGTTTCTACACATTCAAAATAGTGAAGGGGAAACAGCAGGCGCGCGAAAATGAGCCGCCACGAAAAAGGCGAAAGCGGCGAAAGCGAAACATATTGCTGCAAAAACGCGCGGACATCAGGGCGGAACGTGTGTGTTTTCTTAAAATACTGCGCGCGGATCCACTCAGCAATATCCCTGCCTGCGTGGTCAAACACCCAGTCAAACGGGTGGTGGATGATAAATTTCCGGCCCCACGTTTCGTTTGAAAACCGTTCATGGCAAATGGTGCCGGCATCTCCCGGGCCAGGCGCCTCATCCATTTCCGTATCGACGACATACTGGATTGCATTTTCACAAAGCCCCATGTAATAGGGAAACGTTTCAGCAAACAAGCGTTCAAACGGGTGGTCGGGGTGCTCTTCTACTGTCCGGTACCATGCCTTTTCCATTTGTTCAAGGCGCATTTCCCAGTAATTTTTCCATTCGCCCATCCGGTTTGTTTCCGTTATCGTGGCGGAAAGCGTGCGGCCGCGCAGGTGGAATTTCGCAAGTTTCCTGCCCGTGCGCATATTTCCGGGCGCTTTTTTATAACGGTTTTCCAGTAAAACATAATCGCTATCCCCATCTGTTACGAGAAATTTCTTTTCTTTAGATGGATAAAAGGCGGAGGCATAGCGGTCGCCATTCGTCACGAGGTGCCGGGACATTTCATATAATTCAACAAGCACATTTTCAGGAACATTTGTCACGGGAACGAGCGTATAAAGATTACCGTTTGCTTCATAGCGGACCTGTTTTCCGTCAAAAAAAGACTGCCCGGCGTCAATGCCGTAATATTTTTTCAAAATGGCCTGTGCCATCATCTTCCCTCCCCAAAAAATGCATTGCACTTTCTACATTATATGTGAAGGAACGTGTATTCTTGCTTGATCTCATAAAATCCATTAGAATGATCATGCTAAAGAAAATGTCGAATAGTTGAGGTGAGAACATGGAAAACAAGAAAAATATGGATGTGTCAGAACAAATTGCAAGGCAGCGGCTGAAAGAACGGGGCGTAGAATTGGAAGATATTGCGAAACTCGTCCTGTATTTACAAGAGAAGTACTTTCCGGAAATGACGCTTGAGGATTGCATGGAAAGTGTCAACGCCGTTCTTTCCAAACGCGAAGTGCAAAACGCCATTTTAACCGGGATCCAGCTGGATGTGCTGGCGGAAAAAGGGATGCTTGACGAACCGCTGCAAAGCACGATTGCGGTCGATGAATCCCTTTATGGTATTGATGAAATTATGGCTTTGTCGATTGTAAACGTGTACGGTTCGATCGGTTTTACCAACTACGGTTATATTGACAAACAAAAACCGGGCATTTTGGCGAAGCTCAATGACCACTCTGACGGCTCATGCAACACGTTTCTCGATGATATTGTCGGGGCCATTGCCGCTGCAGCCGCAAGCCGCCACGCACACAGAGTGGCGCACGTGCAGCCGTAAAAACACGAAAAAAAGGCAAGATACGTTTTTGTATCTTGCCTTTTTTCGGTATTCGTTTTCCAAACAAATCGGACTTTACAACAGGCGGGCATATGGAGCCTTCCTGATTTGCACCCGCGCTTGTCACACTTCCCACTGGTCAAGGGAATCAACCGTATAGGTCGGCAGGATTTCTTTTGTCTTCAACATTTCCTTCGTCGTTATGCCGGTATGGACGAGCAGGGTGTCAATGCCCGTGCGGATGCCCGCCAGAATATCGGTATCGTAATTGTCCCCAACCATGATCGTCTCTTCTTTTTTCGAACCGAGGTATTCAAGCGCCTGCTCGGTAATGATCGGTTCCGGTTTGCCGATAAAGACCGGCTTGGTTTGGGTCGCAACCGCAAGCACCGAGGTTAAAGCCCCGTTTCCCGGGAGCAGCCCGCGTTCGGTCGGAAGGGCAATATCGGCGTTAGTGGAAATAAATTTGGCCCCGTTCCGGATCGCAATGGCGCCGAGGGCGAGCTTTTCGTAAGTAATATCCCGGTCAATGCCGAGCACGACATAATCGGGGTGATCGGATGTGATCGTAAAACCTTTTTCTTTGATGGCCGTATTGATGCCTTCTTCGCCAATCACATATACAGAAGCATCCGGCTTTTCATCATAAATAAACCGGGCGGTCGCCATGGATGTCGTAAAGACCTGCTCCGTTCTTGCCGGGATATCGAATCCGCGCAGTTTTTCGGCAACCTGTGCCGGTGTTCTCGAAGAATTGTTTGTAACAAATAAATACGGAATCCCTTTTTCCTGCAACCGGCTGACAAAATCGCCGGCTTCTTCTATTTTTTCCGTTCCGCGGTACATGGTGCCGTCCAAATCAATCAAATAGGCTTTATACTTTTTCATGCTGAAATTCCTCTCTGTTTCGTTGCTTATTCCCCTTTAAAAGCGTTAACCGGGCCGAGTTCGTTTGCCAGGTAAGTACGCACATCTTCCGGAAACCGTTCGAGTGCCTTGAAATTAGCCGCAAGCACTTCCTGAAGGGTGCCGTAATCCAGATCTGTATACCCCCGGACAAGCTGCTTCCTGAGCGCGATGACAGCCGTCAGCTGCTTTGCCGATTCAGCGGAAACCACATTTTCATCTTCCAAAATGTCAATGATGTCTTCATAGCTCCCCGGATCGCGCATAATAAACCCGTCAATGATCGCGTTTCCGACATCCAGAACCGATTCGATGACGGTTTCTGCAATTCTTTCCAAAGCAGCCTTTTCGATTTCCGTCTGCCAGGCCGGCTGCGCTTGAAACAAGGCAAGCCGTTTTTCCATAAATGACAATATCCCGTTTATTTTTTCACGATCGACAAAATACATCCTGTCACCTTCTGCCTAAAGTTTATCAAATGGCGGTGCCGGGCAAAACTTATTTGGCAACGATTTTCTTTGCGACAAAATAGGCACAGCCGAAATTGCAGTATTCATAAAGATATTCCGTGAGTGTACTGATTCTGGTGTCAAAAGTGGATTTCGGATTTCGGTCATCAAAAAAACCGCGCAGCCGCAGCTGTCCGTAACCCCAGTCGCCGACAATATAGTCGTACTTTTCCAGTATTTCACTATATCTGCTTCGGAATGCTTCTTCATTGTAGCCATTCCGGTAATTGGCAATAATCTCGTACGTATGGCGGTGGATGGTGACCAATTTCAATTCCTCCATTTTCCCCGTGTGCCTTCCTGCCTTATTTTATTATAACGAAAAACCGCCCAAATTCTAAGCGGAACGCGAAAAATTTTTTCAGCCCCATTGAACGGAAAAACTGCGCCCATTAAAGTGCGCAGCCCGTTTCTCAAATTTTTTGCGTCTGTTCCACGTTCCCTAAAATATGCTTTGCTTTTGCAGCGGCACTGACCTGTTCATCCGCATGGTATGAAGAGCGGACAAGCGGACCGGATTCGCAGTGGCTGAATCCTTTTTCAAGTGCAATTCTTTTTAATTCGGCAAATTCATCTGGATGGTAATATTTGACCACTTTCATATGTTTTTTCGTCGGCTGTAAATATTGCCCGAACGTCACGATGTCCACATCGTTGGCGCGCAGGTCATCCATCGCTTCCGCCAATTCTTCCATCGTTTCGCCGAGGCCGACCATAATGCTTGATTTAGTCGGAATCTCCGGCTGCATTTCCTTTGCCCGCCGCAAAAATTCAAGCGACCTGTCATACGTGGCGCGGGCGCGGACCCTTCTTGTCAGCCTCCGGACGGTTTCAATATTGTGGTTTAAAATATCCGGTTTTGCATCCATCAATGTTTTTAAACTTTCGTACCGGCCCTGCAAATCGGAAGGCAGCACTTCAATGGTGGTAAACGGGTTCATGCGGCGGATCGCTCGGATCGTTTCAGCCATCACCGCTGCACCGCCGTCTTTCAAATCATCACGGGCCACCATCGTCACAACCACATGCTTTAAGTTCATTTTTTTCACCGATTCAGCAACCCGTTCCGGTTCCTGCCAGTCGAGTTCGGACGGCAACCCGGTTTTTACGGTGCAAAAACGGCAGGCGCGTGTGCACGTATCGCCCAGAATCATGAAAGTCGCAGTCCGCCTTGTTCCCCAGCATTCATGGATATTCGGGCATCTCGCTTCTTCGCAAACCGTATGTAAGTTTTCCGTACGCATTAATTTCTTCAGTCCGGTATAATTTTCATTCGTATTGAGCTTGATTTTCAGCCATTCGGGTTTCCGCAAAATCTCTTCCTGTTTGTTCATTTTCCATCTCTCCCACCGGGTTCGTTCTCTCTCACTTTACCACATTCGTCCCTTTTTTGAAAAGAAAACGCCACCGGTTTTTCCAATATTTAATATTGATGAAAATCCGCTTCTCTTTCCACAATAAGCGTAAGAGGATTTTCATATTGCGGTTTTTCTGTTTCGACAACATTGATAGAAAGAGGGTTTTCGCATTGCGGTTTGTTTTGCTTTTCTGCCTTGTAACAGGGCTTTCATTTTCTGCCCTTCATGCCCAAGCAAAAGAAATATCCGATAAAGAAATGTACAAAAAACGGATGGAACTTTATCAGCATATGGAGGCATTTACCCAGATTCCGTGGTACAATTTGGCAGCCATCGACCAGTATGAACGGAGCATCCGGTTTGTCCGTTCCGACCTACCGAAACCAGCCGGCCTTATTTCCATTTATTTTCCCCCTGAAAAATGGTCCGGGCTTGCCAATCCGAACCACAATGATACCCATCCGCTTTCGATTGCGTTTTTCGGCGGGATCGGAAAGGACGGGAACGGGGATGGGAAAGCTGACCGCAACGATGATCTTGACGTGCTTTTTACACTGAGCGAGTATTTGTTGCGGTATGGAACGGATGATGATGACTTTGAAATTGCGCTGTGGCATTATTACAAACGGGATAAAGCCGTACAGCTGATCACGGAAAAGGCGAAGATTTACAAGACATTCGGCACCATTCAGCTGACAGACAAGGCGTTCCCGATCCCGCCCGGATACAATTACAGCTATCGGAGCACATGGGGCGACCGGCGAGGCTGGGGCGGCCGCCGTATCCACGAAGGGACGGATATTTTTGCAGATTACGGCGTCCCGGTACGTGCGACTTGTTACGGGGTGATTGAATTGAAAGGGTGGAACAAGTACGGCGGCTGGCGCATTGGTATCCGTGATTTGAACAATTCGTATCATTATTTTGCCCATTTAAGCGGTTATGCAAAAAATTTACATGTCGGCCAAGTCGTCAAACCGGGCATGTTGATCGGCAGCGTTGGCAGCACCGGTTACGGCCCGCCCGGCACATCCGGAAAATTTCCGCCGCATTTGCATTATGGCATATACAAAGACAACGGCCGAAGCGAATGGTCTTTTGATCCTTACCCGTCCTTAAAGAGATGGGAATTACTTGAGAAACAGCGGAAATAAGGAACGCTGGAGCGAGCGCAGCGCTTTTTATTTCGTGTTTTTTGGCAGTTCGATGAGCGGCTGCGCTCCGCCACCGTTTCCATTATAAAATTGCGGGACATCGCCATTATAGTTACCCATTGCAAGCGGGACATCATGTGTATAGGTGATGACATCCGATGCAAACGGGATAATGACCTGCATTTTGATTTTGATTTCAACATAAATATAAAAAAATGCGTTGTTAATGCCATATTCTTCTTTTTTCACTTTAATATTGGAGCTTTCAACATCCCCCACCATTTGAAAGGTCACGGGAATATCCGGCCCCATGTTTCCGAGCAGAGCAATATCGGTCACTTTCCCGAGCGGAACGGAAAAAATTTCAGGTTTTGATTTTTTCTTTTTCCCGAGCATGCCGTCGTTTGATATTTCTTCAAGAGACGTAATGTCTCCTTCTTCCACTTCTTTAAATTGGCGGGTAATCTGGTTTTCAATTTCAGACTGGGTGACGGCCAATTCCCGCGGGTCAATCGTATCCAACTTGCTGTTTTTTCCGCCACTCACATGGTCTTTGATCGCTTCGTTCGTGACATATGAGGCGATTTTTTTCATTTCCGACTCGGCGTACCGCATTAAAGTAGGTTTTATGCCTTCGTCAATAATGACAATGCTGATAATAGTGGTAACCGTAAAAAATGCGATGGAAAGCAAAAGCACGTACCGCGTCGGCAAGGGTCCCCGCCGTTTTGAGGTGCGGAATTTTCGCATAAAAAATCCCCCCCTGCAAGCAAATGTATGTCTGCATAAGGGGGATTATGATCATATTAAAAAGCGTGGGTCCGGATGTTGTGCTGAAGGACATTTTATGCTTTCAGGCACAGTGGTTTGTCTTTCATGATCTGGATGAAGGACATTTCGCTGGTTCACGGCTCATGTTTTGTCTTTCATCGACCTGATGAAGGACATTTTGTTGTTTCACGGCACGCGTTTTGTCCTTCATTGCCCTGATGAAGGACATTTCGTTGTTTCACGGCACGCGTTTTGTCTTTCATCATCTCGATGAAGGACATTTCAGGGGTCCTGGCACTGCGTTTTGTCTTTCATCACCACAATGAAGGACATTTCGCTAATTCTCGGCACGCGTTTTGTCCTTCATCACCCTGATGAAGGACATTTCACTGGTCCTTGGCTCTCGTTTTGTCCTTCATCACCACAATGAAGGATATTTCGCTGTTTCACGGCACACGTTTTGTCCTTCATCACACGGGAAGGACGAATGCAACATCATCTTTTGTGCTTCAACCTAATCGAACGTTTAAATCATTTTTAACAATGCTTGTTTCCCGATCATGCCGGCGGTAACCCCGATCTTTTCCGCTTCATGGGTGACCGACTCGAGCGGTGCTTCCAGCAATTGTTCAATCGTCTTCACACCGACTGCCCTGCCGGCGATAATATGGCGGTCCTTTAGTTGATCATTCAACAAGCCCACATCGAGCGCGCCGCACATAATATAGCCTTTGTCGCACGATACGGCCAGCAAGGTTGTTTTCGGCAGCCGGACAGTTGTCGCGATAAACGTATGTCCCCCGATCTCAACAGGTGTTACGGTTACCATTTCCATCCGCCCCTTTCTTTCATATTTTATGAAAAGAGCGGTGAAAAGTGCCTGCCAGCCAATGTGCTGCCATATTACATCCCAAATTCGATCTTTGGAAACTCCATTGACCGTCGCTGCTTCTAAGAAGCCAGGAAACTGCCATTGATTCATTGCTACATTGCTTTGCGCATGGGCATTTCATCCTACTGACCATATTCCTGCAATAACTTCCATTCCATCACATCACGCAAAAATTCCGGCATAAAATAATGGATTTTCGCCTCCCGGATATGCGGGAAAAAGTCGCCAAATGTATACATATCAATCGTACCAAGCCTGTAGATACGATCCGGTTCCAGCGGCCTGCCCCCCACCTCTATTTTCCGCAAAGCATGATTGAAACCGATATTCCGGTAAATAAACCGGCCCATGATTTTCCCGCGGAAGCCGAGCCCCTTCAGCTCCAGATGCGGCCATTTCGGGTCGAGCGTTGAAAGAAGTACTTCCTGAAGTTTTTCGCCCGTCAGCTCGATCAGACACGGGTTAATCGGATGCGGGAGAATCCGGTGGAGATCAAATTTCGTGACCGGCCCGTGTTCCAGACTGTCAAGCACAAGGCCGGCATTCAAAAATGCGCAATCGGCATCGCACCATTCCATGACCGCATCACAAAGCAGGCCCGCAAGCCGGTTTTCCTTGAACCAGTCCGATTCCAGTTTTTCCGGTAAATACACGAGTTTTTGATTCAATAATTTTTTTCCTTCAAAATAATAATGTTCAATCTCGGCCGCTTCTCCGGGCGGTTCCTGGAAGTTCCCGGTCGGTAAAGCACGGGCTGACTGATAGACGATTTTTTTGGCAGCCGGATCGATTTCAAGCTTGACATGCCCGATATAATAGCCGTATTTGCCGGCTGCCGCAAGAAGCGTCCGCCCGTCCAGTTCACCTTTTGCCAACACATGGTGCGTATGCCCGCCCAACACAAGGTCCACTTCCGGGTACAGCTTTGCAATAAGGCGGTCTTCATGAATGCCGAGATGCGATAAGACGATGAGGATATCCGCCTCTTTTTTTAAAATATTCATTTGTTTCCCTAGTTCTTCCAGTGGATTAGAAAGCTGCCAACCCAGCAGCCGGTACAGTTTATAAAATCCTGCTGTCACACCGGTTACCCCGATTTTGACACCGCTTTTTGTCGTGTACAGTTTCCGCGGCACTGCCCACTGCGGCCGTTTCCCGTTTTCATCGAACAGGTTGGTAAGAATCACGTCAAATTGTGCTTCCTCATACAATGTGTCTAGCGCCTCGTGCGGCATCGTAATCCCTTCATTATTTCCAATGGTCGCAGCCAAGTACCCCAGTTGATTTAAAAGCCGGACATTTGCCTTGCCCATGGTCCCTTCTGTATACGGATGCCATCTGTCGACGTGGTCGCCGAGGTCAAACAGCAGCATCTCTTCATTTTGCCGGGCATGCTGCGCCTGTTTCCTCTCAAGAAAATGCCGGATTTTCGGCCAGTTTTCAAAATGGCTGTGGATATCATTTGTATGGTATATATGTAAAATTTCGTTCATATTTGGTCCCCTTATCATCATGAGGGTAATCTCGTCATGCCGTTTCATACGGCCGCTTTTTATCCTTTATGCTTATGCAGTTTATTTTACCACGATTTTCAAATTGGCGCCCCATGAAAAAACAGCCGTGCGGAATCCGCAAGCGGCTGTTTTTTCTGCCATCACCGTCTAAAACTAGGCTTTACAGCAATATATGAGGGGTGATTTGTGGGTAAATCGCACCCCTACGTTCAAAAACTCTCTATAACCGTTGATATATCAAGGTTATCCAATCGAACCTTCCATTTCAAACTTGATCAAACGGTTCATTTCGACGGCGTATTCCATCGGGAGTTCTTTTGTGAACGGTTCGATGAAGCCCATAACGATCATTTCCGTTGCTTCCTGTTCGGAAATGCCGCGGCTCATCAAGTAAAAGAGCTGTTCTTCCGACACTTTTGATACTTTTGCTTCGTGTTCCAAAGAAATATTGTTGTTTAAAATTTCGTTATAAGGCACGGTATCTGATGTGGACAGGTGATCCATAATCAGCGTGTCGCATTCGACATTGGAACGCGCGCCGTCCGCTTTCCGGCCGAAATGCACCATGCCGCGGTATGTGACTTTTCCGCCGTGTTTTGAAATCGATTTGGATACGATCGTGGACGACGTATTCGGCGCAAGATGGTACATTTTCGCGCCGGCATCCTGGTGCTGGCCTTTTCCGGCGATCGCGATCGACAGCGTCATACCGCGCGCCCCTTCGCCTTTCAGCAGCACGGAAGGATACTTCATCGTCAGTTTTGAACCGATGTTGCCGTCAATCCATTCCATTGTCGCATTCTCTTCACATACGGCGCGTTTCGTTACAAGATTATAAACGTTGTTCGCCCAGTTTTGGATCGTCGTATAACGGCAATACGCATTTTTCTTAACGATGATTTCAACGACTGCGCTGTGGAGCGAGTTTGTCGAGTAAACCGGCGCCGTGCAACCTTCGACATAGTGGACGGAGGCACCTTCGTCAACGATGATAAGGGTCCGTTCAAACTGCCCCATATTTTCCGAATTGATCCGGAAATAAGCTTGCAGCGGGGTATCCACTTTTACACCCGGCGGAACGTAAATGAAAGATCCTCCCGACCAGACAGCCGAGTTTAAAGCCGCAAATTTATTGTCCGTCGGCGGAATGACGGTTGCCCAGTATTTGCGGAAAATATCTTCATTTTCTTTTAAAGCGGAGTCCGTGTCTTTGAACACAATCCCGAGTTTTTCGAGATCCTGCTTCATGTTATGATAAACGACTTCCGATTCATACTGTGCGGAAACGCCGGCCAGGTATTTTTGTTCCGCTTCCGGAATGCCAAGTTTATCAAATGTATTTTTGATTTCCTGTGGTACTTCATCCCACGAACGGCCGGCATGTTCCGTCGGTTTGACGTAATACGTAATGTCGTCGAAATTTAACGCGGAGAGATCGCCGCCCCATTGCGGCATCGGTTTATTGTAAAAGTGTTCAAGAGACTTCAGACGAAAATCAAGCATCCATTGCGGTTCTTCTTTCATTTTTGAAATTTCTTCCACAATTTCTTTCGTCAATCCGCGTTTTGCACGGAAAATGGAAACATCTTTATCATGAAAGCCGTACTTGTAATCACCGATTTCCGGCATTTTTTTAGCCATCAGCCATCATTCCTCCAATCCTTTTTCGCTTCTTACCCCTTTTTCCATTGCTTTCCATGCCAAAGTTGCACATTTGATCCGGGCAGGGAATTTGGATACGCCGTGTAACGCTTCAATATCGCCAAGATCTTCAGCCTCTTCATAGTCTTTTCCCTGCACCATTTCCGAGAAAATGTGGGAAAGTTTCAGCGCTTCGTCTACTGTTTTTCCCTTTACGGCCTGCGTCATCATGGAGGCCGATGCCATCGAGATGGAACAACCTTCACCAGTAAATTTCGCATCTTGGATGAGGCCGCCCTCCACTTTCAATGTCAAATGAATCCGGTCGCCGCAAGTTGGGTTATTCATATCGACTGTCAGGCTTCCATCTTCCAAACTGCCCCTATTCCGCGGATTTTTATAATGGTCCATAATCACACTGCGGTAAAGCGCATCAAGATTAGAAGACATTTGTAAAATACTCCTTTGCTTTCACGATACCGGCAACAAGTTTGTCAATATCTTCTTTCGTATTGTATAAATAAAAGCTTGCACGTGCGGTCGCTGTCACGTCCAGCCATTTCATCAACGGCTGTGCGCAATGGTGGCCCGCGCGGATCGCAATGCCTTCCGCATCGAGGATGGTCGCGGCATCATGCGGATGCACGTTTTCTAAATTAAACGTCACAAGGCCGGCGCGTTCGTCTGCGCTTTCCGGGCCGTACACCGTAATCCCTTCTATTTCAGAAAACTGACTGAGGCAATAGGCACTTAAATCCTGTTCATGCGCCGTAATTTCATCAAGCCCGATTTCTTCGAGAAAATCGATGGCTTCCCCGAGCCCGATTGCACCGGCAATCACCGGAGTGCCGCCTTCAAACTTCCACGGAAGTTCTTTCCAGGTGGAATCGTACAGGCCGACAAAATCAATCATTTCGCCGCCGTATTCAAGCGGTTCCATCTCTTCAAGCAGCGCCTTTTTGCCGTACAGGACGCCGATGCCGGTCGGACCGCACATTTTGTGACCGGAGAAAGCAAGAAAGTCGCAGTCAAGATCCCTTACGTCCACTTGCATATGCGGCGCACCTTGGGCGGCATCGACGACCATGTAAGCACCATGGCTGTGTGCGATTTTCGCTATGTCTTTTACCGGGTTAATGGTGCCAAGCACGTTTGAGACAAGCGCTGCAGCCACGATTTTCGTCCGCTCCGTAACCGTTTTTTCCACATCTTCAAGTCGCAGCGTACCGTTTTTTTGCATCGGCACATATTTCAAAACGGCGCCTTTTCTTTTGGCGAGCTGCTGCCACGGGATGAGGTTGCTGTGATGCTCCATGTAGGTAATGACGATCTCATCGCCTTCCTGCACTTGTGCATCGCCGAAACTGTGGGCAACAAGGTTCAGCCCGGCTGTCGTCCCTTTTGTAAAAATGATTTCTTCCGTTGATTCGGCACCGATAAATTTGCGGACTTTTTCGCGCGCGCCTTCGTAATGGTCAGTCGCTTTTGTCCCAAGCGTATGGACGCCGCGGTGAACGTTCGAATTATATTCACGGTAGTATTGGTTGACGGCTTCAATGACACGGAGCGGCTTTTGTGAAGTCGCAGCACTGTCTAAATAAACAAGCGGGTGGCCGTTTACTTCCTGGTCCAATATGGGAAACTGCCGGCGAACTTCATTGATATCCATTATCTGACTTTCCTTTCAATGACTTCCGTCAATTGTTTTTTTACACTTTCGATCGGGAGCTGTGTGACAACCGGTGCAAGAAAGCCGTGGATGATCAGCCTTTCCGCTTCATTTTTCGAAATCCCGCGGCTCATCAAATAGTAAAGCTGAACCGGATCGACACGGCCGACAGATGCGGCGTGACCGGCCATCACATCATCTTCATCAATGAGCAACATCGGGTTTGCATCGCCGCGCGCTTTTTCGCTTAGCATGAGCACGCGCGATTCCTGCTCAGCGTCCGATTTGCTCGCGCCGTGCTCGATTTTGCCGATCCCGTTAAAAATCATCGTCGACGCGTCTTTGACAACGCCGTGTTTTAAAATAAAGCTTTCTGTATTTTTCCCGAAGTGGGTAATGCGCGTCGTAAAGTTTTGCGTCTGCTTGCCGCGGCTGACCACAACCGTTTTGGAATGGGAAACGGATCCGTCGCCCACAAGGTTGGTCGTATTATCTGAAATCGTATTGCCGTCGTTCATCATGCCGAGCGCCCATTCAATTTGGGCATCGCGCCCGGTGTAACCGCGGCGGTTCACATATGTGGTGACCCCTTTTGCAAGCGTATCAACCGCGCCGTATTCGATCTTTGCATTGGCGCCGGCAATGACTTCCGTTATGATGTTCACAATGCCTTTCGCGCCATCGTTTGCCGAAATATAGTTCTCCACATAGGTGACGGCACTGTTTTCTTCGGCAACCACCAGCACATGGTTGAAAAGCGGTGCCGTTTCATGGTCGTGCACATAAATGGCCTGAACCGGTTCTTCAAGCACAACATTTTTTGGCACATATAAGAATGTCCCGCCGTTCATGAGTGCAGCATGTAGTGCCGTCAAACGGTGTTCATCGACTTTAACCGCCTCTGTCATGAAAAATTTTTGGACAAGCTCCGGATGTACTTTGACCGCTGTCAATATATCGGTCAAAATGACGCCTTGTGCTTTTGCGCTTTCCGACAAGGACAGATAAGCCGGTGTCTGGTTATGCTGGATATACAAATTTTGCTTCGCGTTTTCGAGATCCACGAGCGCCTTCACTTTTTCCGGCAATTCGTTCAAAGCGCTGTAGGTTGTGCTTTCCACGCTAAAATCGGTAAATTGTGTAAAGTTCCACTTGTTCAGTTTTGTCTTGTCCACTTCCGGAAGCGGCAGGACCTGGGCCCGGGCGAATGCCTGGAGGCGGAACTCCTTCAGCCATTCCGGTTCACCGTTTTGTTCGGAAAAGGTGCGGACATCTTGCTCGTTCATTGCTAATTTCGTTTCTGTCATCAAGTCTCTCGCCCCCTGCTTAAGCTTCCTGGCCGACCGTTTCGTCTTCGATGCCAAGTTCCTGTTTAATCCATTCGTAGCCTTCCGCTTCAAGGCGGTTTGCCAGTTCAGGGCCGCCCGATTTGACGATGCGCCCTTGCATCATGATGTGGACAGCATCCGGTGTAATATAGTCTAACAAACGTTGATAGTGAGTAATGATGATGCATCCGAAATCTTCGCTGCGCATCGAGTTGATCCCTTTTGCGACAACCTTCAATGCATCGATGTCAAGGCCGGAGTCGATTTCATCGAGAATCGCAATTTTCGGTTCGATCATCATGAGCTGTAAAATTTCGTTCCGTTTTTTCTCACCGCCGGAAAAGCCTTCATTCAAATAGCGTTGCGCCATGTTCGTATCCATTTCAAGATATTCCATTTTTTTGTCGAGTTCGCGGATAAATTTCATCAGTGGAATTTCATTGCCTTCGCCGCGGCGCACGTTAACCGCCGAGCGTAAAAATTCCGCATTCGTCACGCCGCTGATTTCGCTTGGGTATTGCATGGCGAGAAACAGGCCGGCTTTCGCACGTTCATCCACTTCCATTTCCAGCACATTTTTTCCGTCAAGCGTGATGGTCCCCTGGGTGACGATGTATTTCGGATGCCCCATAATGGCAGAAGACAGCGTCGATTTCCCTGTTCCGTTCGGGCCCATGATCGCATGGAATTCACCGCTGTTTACTTCAAGATTGACCCCTTTTAGAATTTCTTTTCCCTCTACTTCGACGTGAAGATCTTTTATTACGAGTTTTGATCCTGCCATAAAAAATTCCTCCGTTATTTGTATATTCAGTTCCAATTTATTCTCAATTTATTCTCATTATTATTTTATAACAAATGAAAACTATGCGCAACTAGTAAAAACCTGTGGATAACCATGGCATGCCATCTTTTTTCCGCGGTTTTCCGGCCTTGCTTATTCATTAATAATAGCACAAAATGTACCCGGCATAAAATTCCTGATACAGATTTCTTGAATTTCCCTGTATTGCACATTGGAAATCCGGCAAGCTGCCTGAAACAGCATAAAAAAAAGCCGGGATTTGTTTTGCAATCCCGGTTATGCTGTGATTCTCATTTTCAGCCAGTTATTTGATAATCAGGCGGATTTGGCCTTACTTTTTGGTGCAGGTTGCGGGGTTCCTGCAAGCCAAAACAAAGATTCCAGCAGCAAAAAATGGCGGTACGTGCCCCTGTACCGGAGTTCGCCCATTTTCAGAAATGTGCCGAGGCGCGCGCGGCGGGAAAGGAGCTGTTCGAATTGCCGGAGCGCCATTTCCAGTTCAAAATCGGCATTGCCGGTTTCAAGCTGCACGCATCGCTCCTTGGAAAAAGCAACGAGGCAGCATTCGTCCCCATCACGGAATAATACGGTAACAGGCACCGCCGGCAGCAGCATCCGCAATTGTTTTTTCCGTGCCAGGCTATTCAGGAAAAATTGGATGGTCTGTTTCATGACAACACGCTCCAATCATCATTTCCTTTCCCTATTCTGCACGGACGCTGCTGATCCTGCTGAAATCGTTCAACAAATCGCGCGCTTTCCCGGCTGATTTTGGCGGCCATGCTCGAACGATGTCTGAAAAAAGTTTTTTTGCGGTTGAACGGCGTTTCCGCGCAAAAGCCCTGCCATTTTTTCCGCCATTCAAGCGGGGTTTCCGTTTATGAATGCCCACACCGGATTGGTTTGCGCTGTTGTCTCATTAAAAAGAAGACAATTTTTCAAATAGTGACGGGACGGATTGAAAAGCGTACACTTTGTCTATTACTTTCCCGTTTTCAAGTAGAAGCAGGCACGGCACGCTTTCGATCTGGTATTTTTCCGCCATTTGCGGCACGTAATTCAGATTGGCTTTGGCATAAGGAAAGCGGGGGACAGCCTGTTCTGCAATCTCCAGCATCCTCCCCGCCAGCTGGCATGTTCCGCATAAAGGGGTGTAAAAGTACAGGGCAAGTTTTTCTTCCTGCAAAATCCGTTCCTCCAGTTGTTTTTCCTTTGTCCAGTCTTGCATCGTAATCCATCCTTTACACAAAAAGGCACCGCAGCTTGGTGTGCAGTGCCTGTTAATTTTATGCTTCGTTGATCATTTCCTCGTACTGTTCCGCCGTCAGCAAATCATCCAATTCAGCCGGGTCGGACGGTTCAACGACAATCATCCACGCTTTTTCGTACGGGGATTCATTAACGAATTCCGGGCTATCGCATAAATCTGCGTTGACCGCAACGACTTTGCCGCTGACCGGCGCATACAGTTCCGATACCGTTTTCACGGATTCGACACTGCCAAACGGTTCTTTTGCCGTGACTTCATCGCCTTCTTCCGGCAGCTCAACAAATACGATATCGCCGAGTTCGGCCTGGGCAAAATCGGTGATGCCGATCCGGACATGGCCGTCTTCTTCTTTCACCCACTCATGATCTTCCGTATACCGCAGTTCCTCAGGTACCGCCATCTCAATCCCTCCGTTATGTATCCGTAATAGCCTTCAGTTTTAAATTACCGAAAAACAGCGCTTAAATCAATCACTTTTTCAGCAATTTTTCATACGCATCCTCTTTAAATCCGAACATGGCAAAGGCATCGCCTGCAAGAATCGGCCGTTTGATCAGCATGCCGTCGGAAGCCAGCAGTTCAAGCGCTTCTTCTTCGCTCATTTCCGGGATCTTGTCTTTCAAACCGAGTTCGCGGTACTTCTGCCCGCTCGTGTTGAACAGCCTTTTGATCGGCAGCCCGCTTTTTTCATAAAAGTCCTTAAGAAGTGCTTTTGAAGGGGGATTTTCGACAATGTGCACCGCTTCATAGGCAACGTCATGTTCGTCCAGCCATTTTTTCGCTTTCCGGCAAGTCCCGCATTTCGGATACCAATAGAAAGTAAGGGCCATTTTTGTCCACTCCTGTCATCTTGTCTTATCTGTATGTTAGCCGATTTTTCCCGGCGATGCAAAAGAAAAGGGACTCCGGCCAGGCCGGAAATCCCTTCTTTTATTACAGCACATAGCGTTCTGCATCGATCAATTTATCCGCGGCTTCGCGTTTTTTCGCAATGACATTGGTTGGCGTATGGCGCGTCAGCTTGCGGAGGGCGGAAAGCGTCATTTGCAGCTGGTCGCCTTCAAGGCAGGCTGCGAGCGATTCTTTTGCAATTTGTTCGCATTGATTGAACGCTTCCTGTGTGAAAATTTGGGTATACAGCAGTTTTTGGTTCTGTTTTTCGGCACCGTCTTTGTTGATTGCTTTTTCCGTCCGAAGCACGCACGATTCTGCCGCATATATATTCGAAACGAGATCTGCCACGTTGGCAAGCAGTTCCTGTTCGTTTTCGAATTTTTTGCCGTACGTTTGCAACGCAGTGCCTGCGACGAGCAGGGCGATCTTCTTCATGTTGCGGACGAGGTATTTTTCCTGTTCAAGCGGCGCGTCGCCGACTTGTTCCGGCATCATCATCATGAGCTCTTCCTGCAGGCTTTGCGCTTTTTGCAACAGCGGCAGTTCCCCGCTGAACGCTTTTTTCACGTATGTGCCCGGCACGATCAGGCGGTTGATTTCGTTTGTTCCTTCAAAAATGCGGTTAATCCGGGAATCGCGATAGGCGCGCGAGACTTCGTATTCGTCCATAAAGCCGTAACCGCCGTGGATTTGCACCGCTTCATCGACAACATAATCCAGCACTTCAGACGCGAAGAATTTGTTCAGCGAGCATTCAATCGCATATTCGGCGATCGCATTGGCCACTGCCCGCCCGTCTTTTTCTTCTTCCGGCGTAAAATGGCTCATTCTTTCATCGAACAATCCGACTGTCCGGTAGACGGAGCTTTCGGCTGCATACAGTTTTGATGCCATCGTGCCGAATTTTTCTTTTGTCAGGTTAAACTGCGAGATCGGTGTTTTGAACTGCTGGCGGCCGTTCGCATATTTCAAGGCGATTTCAAGCACGTGTTTGCTGGAGCCGACCGCACCGACGCCTAATTTATAACGACCGATGTTTAAAATGTTAAACGCGATTTTATGCCCTTTGCCGATTTCCCCAAGCACGTTTTCAACCGGAACCGGTACGTCTTCCAGGATAAGCGTTCTTGTGGAAGAAGATTTGATCCCCATTTTCTTTTCTTCCGCACCCGTTGAAACGCCCGGGAATGTGCGTTCCACGATAAAGGCCGTGAACTTATCGCCGTCAACCTGCGCATACACGGTGAAAACATCAGCAAATCCGGCGTTCGTGATCCACTGTTTTTCTCCGTTTAAAATATAATGCGTGCCGGCTTCGTTTAATCTTGCAACGGTTTTGGCGCTCCGTGCGTCCGAGCCCGAGCTTGGTTCCGTTAAGGCATAAGCCGCAAGCCATTCGCCGGTTGCGAGTTTCGGCAAATATTTTTTCTTTTGTTCTTCGTTGCCGAACAAAACGATCGGAAGCGAACCGATGCCGACGTGCGCGCCGTGGGAAATGGCAAAACCGCCGACTTTTGCGAGCTTTTCGGAAATCAGGGCGGAGCTTACTTTATCAAGGGCGAGACCGCCGTATTCTTCCGGGACATCGGCGCTCAAAAGCCCGAGTTCGCCTGCTTTTTTCAACAATTTGACAGAGCGGTCAAATTCATGGTTTTCCAGATATTCAATTTGCGGGACCACTTCATTGTTCGTATAGTCTTCCGCCGTTTTGGCGATCATTTTTTGTTCTTCCGTCAGCTCTTCCAGCGTAAACACTTGGTCCGGTGTGATGTCCTCAATTAAAAAACTGCCGCCTTTTACAAATGCATCCGTTTTGTTTGCCATTTACAATTCCTCTCCTTTTTATCTATAATGATCGGCCGCAGATGTGCTCCGCGGCTCTTATTTCCATTAATAACGATTCAACAGGCGGATCCGGCTCCGGCGTTTTGCCTTTAGAAACATCTGATCCGCTTTTTACCATGGTCCGTTGTTTTGCCGTTCGGAACCGGCTGCTCTGCTTTTGGCCCCGGCATCTATCCATTTCAAGATCGGGTATCTGACGTTGCCATTTGAAACCGGCCGCCTGGTTCGGCTCACTGCAATCAGGACACGAGTTCAAACACACCAGCTGCACCCATGCCGCCGCCGATACACATCGTGACGACGCCGAACTGCACGTTTCTGCGCTTCATTTCATGGGCAAGCGTCAAAGTCAGCTTGGCACCTGTGCAGCCGAGCGGATGGCCGAGGGCAATTGCGCCGCCGTTAACATTGACGATGTCTTCATTCAGGCCGAGCTGGCGAATAACCTGGATAGACTGGGAAGCAAAAGCTTCATTCAATTCGAACAACCCGATATCCTCAAGGCTCAGCCCTGCCAGTTTCAAAGCTTTCGGCACAGCTTCCACCGGGCCGATCCCCATGATTTCAGGCGGCACCCCGGCAACGGCGAACGAGCGGAATTTCAACAGCGGCTTAAGCCCGAGCGATTCAGCCTTTTCTTTATCCATGAGCATTACTGCAGCCGCGCCGTCGCTTGTTTGCGACGAGTTCCCGGCCGTTACGGTTCCGGTTACCGAGAATGCCGGGCGCAGTTTTCCGAGCGTTTCTACATTTGTATCCGGCCGGACCCCTTCATCCTGCGAAAAGACGACTTTCTTTTCAACAAGTTTGTTGTCTTCGCCGACCGAACGTAATGTGACCTCAACCGGCACAATTTCGTCTTTGAATTTGCCTTCTGCAATCGCTTTTGCCGCTTTTTGGTGGCTGCGCACGCTGAAGGCATCCTGGTCTTCGCGGCTGACGCCGAATTTTTTGGCGACTTCTTCGGCCGTATGCCCCATGCCCATATAATATTCCGGCGCAGTTTCTGCAAGTCGTACATTCGGGCGGACGACATGCCCCATCATCGGGACAAGGCTCATCGATTCCGCACCGCCGGCAATGATCGTGTCAGCGTGGCCGAGCATGATCCTTTCGGCGCCGTAAGCAATCGCCTGCAGCCCGGATGAGCAGTAGCGGTTGATCGTAATCGCCGGCACCGTATCCGGCAATCCTGCTAGGGCCCCGATATTGCGTGCCATATTGAGCCCCTGTTCCGCTTCCGGCATGGCGCAGCCGATAATCAAATCATCAATATTTCCTTCATAGTTGCCGGCGCGTTTTAACGTTTCTTTTACGACAAGTGCACCTAAATCATCCGGCCGTGTTTGTGCGAGCGTCCCTTTTTTTGCTTTGCCGACCGGTGTTCTCGCCCCTGCAACAATGACAGCTTCCCTCATCACATTCCCCTCTTTCCGTGTTTTTGTAAAAGGCCCCTTCATCACCGCATGGGGTGATGAATCGGGGTTTTCCCATATACAGCCGCTTTCCTTGGGAGAACCCCTTTATGTTGTATGCGAAAAATTTGGACGGAATCTTTTCCTGCCAGAGGATCGGCATTCGCCAATCCGTGTGGCTTTAATTCCGTAACGGTTTTCCTTTTAACAGCATGTGTTGCATCCGCTGCTGTGTTTTCGGCTGTGCAATCAGGCTCAGGAACGCTTCCCTTTCCAAATCGAGCAAGTATTGTTCATCCACTTTTGTCCCGAACGGCACTTTCCCGCCTGAAAGCACAAAGGCGATCTTTTTCGCGATTTCAAGGTCATAGTCGGAAATATAGCCCGACAGATGCATTTGCTGTGCCCCGAGCAACAGCGCCGCATAACCGGATTCACCTGTGACCGGCACTTTTTCGCGGACAGGCGGTTTGTACCCTGCGTCAGCAAGGCGTAGCACAGCCTGTTTTGCATCATAAATCAGATGGTCCTGGTTAAAGCTGACGCCGTCCGTCCGGTCAAGGAAGCCGGACTCGCGCGCTTCTTCAGCAGAAGTGGACACTTTCGCCATTGCAATCGTTTCAAATACCTTGTTCACGACATTTTGCAAGTCAAACTGTACGCCTTCCGGAATGTTTTTCAAATGCTTGATGTACAGCTCTTTGTTACCGCCGCCGCCCGGAAGCAGGCCGACACCGGTTTCGACAAGGCCCATATACGTTTCGCTTGCCGCCTGGATATGCGCCGTATGCAGGCACACCTCCGCGCCGCCGCCCAAAGTCATCGCAAACGGTGCCGCGACAACCGGTTTTTGGCTGTATTTGATCTTCATCATCGTGTTCTGGAACTGGCGGACGACCATGTCAAGTTCAAAAATATTGTCATCCTGCGCTTCCATCAGCATCAAAGCAAGGTTTGCGCCGACACAGAAGTTTTTGCCCTGGTTGCCGATCACAATTCCTTTGTAATGCTTTTCTGCTTCGTCCACGGCATAATTGATCATTTGCAAAATGTCGAGCCCGATTGCGTTGCTCTTTGAGTGGAATTCAAGCAGCAGCACCCCATCGCCGATGTCGATTAAGCTTGCGCCGGCATTTTCTTTCAGCACTTTGCCCTGCGTTTTCAAAGCTTTGAGATTGATTTCTTTCGGATTGGCTGGGAGCGGCTTGTATGCTCCATTGTCATAGTACGAGACAACGCCGTTTTCTTCTTTGTAAAAAGACGTGAAGCCTTTTTCCAGCATGCCTTTCACCCAGCCGGGCACTTGAAGGCCATCCTCTTCCATTTTTTGCACGGATTTTTCAACGCCGATTGCATCCCATGTTTCAAACGGGCCGAATTTCCAGCCGAAGCCCCATTTCATCGCCTGGTCGATGGCGAGAATATCATCGGCAATCACGCCTGAAAGTTCTGCCGAATACACAAGGCAAGGCGCGAGAATATTCCAGAGCAGCCGTCCGGCACGGTCATCCGCATACACAATCGTTTTGATTTTATTGGCAGTTCCTTTTGCCTGCCGGGCCGCTTCCAAAGAAGCCGCTTTCATTTTCGTGCGTTCGCCGTATTCCAGCGTTTCCGGATTTAATTCATAGATTTCTTTTCCCTTTTTTTCATAAAAGCCTTTGCCGGTTTTGCTGCCAAGCCAGCCGTTTTCAACGAGCTTGTGCATGAATGCCGGCACTTTAAAAACTTCTTTTTCTTCGCCTTCCGTTTTTTCATACACGTTATTCGCAACATGGACGAACGTATCGATCCCGACCACATCGAGCGTCCGGAACGTTGCGCTTTTTGGCCGGCCGATCACCGGGCCTGTCACGGAATCGACTTCGCCGACCGTGTAGCCGCCTTTCATCATCTCCCGCACGGTGACAAGCAGGCCGTATGTACCGATGCGGTTGCCAATAAAGTTTGGCGTATCTTTTGCAAGCACGACACCTTTTCCGAGCACATCTTCGCCGAACTGTTTCATAAATGAAGTGACGTCCGGGTCGGTGTCAGCGGTCGGAATCACTTCGAGCAATTTCAAATAGCGCGGCGGGTTAAAAAAGTGGGTCCCGAGAAAATGCTTTCTGAAATCTTCGCTCCGCCCTTCCGCCATCGCTTCGATCGAAATGCCGGACGTGTTTGAGCTTACAATGGTTCCCGGCCGGCGGAATCGTTCCACTTTTTCGAATACTGATTTTTTAATATCCAAACGTTCTGTTACCACTTCAATAATCCAGTCGGCTTCTTTCAGCCGTTCAAGATCGTCTTCCAGGTTGCCCGCTTCAATGAGCGCCAGGCTCTTTTTCGATGTGAGCGGGGCCGGTTTCTGTTTTAAAAGCTTCTGCAGTGCAGACTGGCTGAAGCGGTTTCGGACGGCTTTGTCCTCCAATGTGTACCCCTTTGCTTTCTCTGCTTCCGTGAGTGCATTCGGGACAATGTCGAGCAAAAGTACCGGAATCCCGATGTTTGCCAGATGTGCGGCGATGCCCGATCCCATTACACCGGAACCGATGACAGCCGCTTTTTGAATGGTATACCGCATAGTGCATCCCCTTTCTTTTTGAATGAATGCTCATTCATTAAGTGCTTAAAAAAATAACGCTTTCATCTTTAATAATAATATATACGAATTTTTTCATTCTATCAATCACTTCATCTCAAAAAATCGCCATTTTTTAAAATTTTTTATATGTCTAGCCGTTTTGGGCAAGCTAAACGAAAAGCGTGGGGAGGTGAACCAATGGCAAAGCTAAAGAAAAATCCGTCAAAAGCGGGTGTGAGCGCGGCAAGCGTAAAAGGCAATGCCGGCCCGACAGTGGAGCGTGACGGCGGCGGAAAAGTAAACAGCCAAAACAACCAGTACAAAAAATAAGCAGGCGGCTGCATAGGATCCGCAGCTCATTCAAACAATAAAGGAAGACTTGGATAAAGGAGGAAATGGAATGCAACAACAGCCTTTTTCACAGCAGCAAAACGGGCAAACGGTTTACAACGCCCCACCCGATGTCATGTCAACAAAAGATTTGGCCTATGTGGATGATATGCTGGCCTGGAATCTGCTGGCGATGAAAAAAGCGCATGATGCGGCAACGCGCTGCCAGGACAATGAATTGAAAGCTGTTTTTGAAGCATGCGGGCAAATGCACCAGCGCCACTACAACCAGATTTTGGGTCATTTGAAAAGCCACTTGCAATAACAAAAACGAATGCCAGCCCGCCACAAAAAGCGAACCCTGCTTTTCCCGTTCATAAAGGGCATGCGTTCGCAGCCGGAAAGGGGCAGGTACCCCGCTCCGGAATGCGCGCACAGCTCGGGCCAAAGAAAAAAGCAGGCTGTCCGTCCGGGGCAACCGCACTTCCCGGCCTGAATTAGCCGCCCCGGCAGCCGGGCTTAATGGAAAAAGAAACCGCCCCGCTCGAGCCCTGGCAGGCGAATCTGCACGGGGCTCGCGGCAGAGATACCTAAATGCGGAACGCGCATAATACGACCATTTTAAAAAAGGAGGTACAACATTTGGATTCCCAACAACAGCAGCAGCAAAAAATTCAAAACCCGAAGACACAATTTCCTGAAACACCAGAAATGAACGACCGCGATCTTGCCAATGACCTGCTTTCGATGGAAAAATATATGACCGCTTCTTATAATACTGCTATGAACGAAGCGAGCCACGAAAAACTGTATCGCGATCTTCTGACCATTTTTACGGAAACGCAGAATGAGCAGCGCAAATTGTATGAGACGATGTTCCAAAAAGGCTGGTACAGTATGGAAGCGGCAGAACAGCAAAAACTGCAACAGTCTTACCAGCAGCACCAAGGCTACGCTTCGCAGTTCCCGTACGGCGGTCAGGTGCAATAGCCGCAAAAAACAGGCGGCACGATGCCGCCTGTTTTTTATTTTTCGTTAGAAAACATATATTTTCTGTAATGATAACGGATTGAAAAAATAAATCCGACCGCAAGCATATTCCCCATCAGCGAACTCCCACCGTAGCTGATAAACGGCAGCGGGATCCCGGTAATCGGCAGCACCTGGATCGTCATGCCGATATTTTCAAACACGTGGAACGTAATCATCGCAATGACGCCGGCGCAAATGTAGGAATAAAAATCATTTTTCGTCTCAAGCCCTGCTTTTATAATATGGTAAATAAGCATAAAAAACAGGCCGATAACAATGCTCCCACCGATAAAGCCGAACTGCTCGCCGATCACGCTGAAAATAAAGTCCGTCTGGTTTTCCGGAAGGCTCACTTCAGTTGCGCCAAGCCCCTTTCCAAACGTCTGGCCGGAACCAATGGCCAAAAGGGACTGAATCAGGTGGTAGCCGTCTGTATTGGAATAGTTATAAGGATCAATCCAGGCATAGATCCGGCCAAACTGGTACGAACGGACGCCAAGATATTTTTCGAGAAGTGCCGGCTGCCAGAGGACAAGATAAAAAATTAATCCTGCCAGTGCCGCGCCGCTGCTAAAAATCGGAAGCAATAGTTTCCATGTGATGCCTGACACAAATACAAGCCCGAAAAATATCGCAATAAACACAAGTGACGTTCCCAAATCCTGCCCAATGGTCAACATGAGCGGCACAAACAAGCAGATACCGAGTTTCACAAACAGCCAGAAATCCGATTTTACTGACCGGTTTAGCACTTTTTCATTATGATCCGAAATGAGGCGTGCCATTGCTAAAATTAAAAATGGCTTCATGATTTCAGAAGGCTGGAATGTCCCAATCACCGGGAACACAAACCAGTTTTTCGCCCCATTACGCTCCGGGGCAATGCTGGCTGGTGCCAGGATCAGCAAAATCAACAGCAAAATCCCGAACCCGTAACCGTACCACGATATTTTTTTCAGCTGGTCGGAGTCAAGGCGGATCACCAATGCGATAATGATCGCGCCGACCACATAGTTGATGACTTGTTTTATCAGAAAGCTGCTGTCAGCCGTATAAATGGCAACAAGGCTGACAATGCAGAACAACATCAGCGTTAAAACCAGCCCGTAATCAATTTTAGAACCTTCATCCCGCGAAGACAATTCCATCACCTGACTTCTCAATGCCGGAACCGCCGGCCGTAAAATAAAATAAATGATACGGATCCTTCAAAACAACTGACCCCCATCATTTTTTCATACAAGCTTTATTATACATCATACGTGAAGAAGCACAATCCTTTTCGTTTTGGAAATATTTCTTTGGCAGGTTGAAAAATGTTGAAATTCCTCTGCCGCTCTATATACAATAAGAAAGAATGATGAAAGGATGGAGATGGTCTGGAGTGGAAGCGATTAAAAGTGCGGAAGAATTTAAAACGGTAACGGGAGGAGAAGCACCGGTTATCGTGAAATTTTATGCAGATTGGTGTCCGGATTGCAAAGTGATGAATCTGTTTATTGGTGATGTGATCAAGGACTATCCGCAATATAAATGGTATGAAATCAACAGCGACGCGTTCCGAGCGATTGCGGATGAAAACCAGGTGATGGGCATTCCGAGCCTGCTAGTTTTCCAAAACGGTGAGAAAAAAGCGCATCTGCACAGTGCAAATGCAAAGTCGCCGGAAGAAGTACGCGAATTTTTAAATCATGTCGTATTGTAAAAAAAGGACCCGGAGCCGGGGAAGGCGTTCCGGGTCTTTTTTAATACGTTGTCAGTTTCAGCACTTCCTGGAGTCGATAAAGGACTTTTAACAAATAAGTGGAGAAGCCTTCGTGTTTTTTGTACGGGACGGTAAAAGCGCCGTCTTCATTGTTCCACAGCCGCCCGAAGTACCGGCGGATCTCTTTTGTGATGGCCGCATCATTCCGTGCCTTCACAAATAAATCGGTCTCCAAATTATAATCGTCCAGGTTGCGAAGCGTTAAATTGGTCGACCCGCCGAAAAAGAGCGAGCGGCCGGGCTTTTCAATCCAGACCAGCTTCGGATGGAATTGCTCGAGCCCGGTATTATACCAGCGGATTTTGATCTTTCCATCCGTTTTCTTTACGAGTTCCTGTGTAACAGGCTGGTTGGGAAGCCCGATTTTTTTATGCCCGAACGCGTTTAAATTCGGGTCGAGGATAAGCCGGATGCGGACGCCGCGGGAAGATGCCTTCTCAAGCGCACGGACCACTTTCCGGTCAGCCAAATAAAACATCGCCATCGAAATCGAATCGCCTTTTTTTGTCGCCTTGATTTCTTTCATCATCCGGTCGTAAACTTTCCCCTCCGTTAACAGCTGGACGGCAATCCTGCCTTTTCCCCTTTCTTTCCCTTTGTATTGCGGCAGCTCCGGGCCGTCCGACATATCGGAAGCCGCCTGCTCCGATTCCAGAACATCCCGAATGACCGGCCCTTTTACAAGAAAAGCGATATTGGAATGCCAGCCGCTTGCGTCATGCGGGTTGCCGGATGCAATGACCGTTCCGTTTTCAGTCGTAAACGTTTTGCGGTGGTTCGCTTTAATATTAAAAAGTTCAAGATACGAGCGGAGCGTCATCTTCGGCGCATTGTCCCCGAAAGCATTTGGCAGCCAGCCGGTCCCGCCCTGGCCGAACCACTGGAAAAACATATGCCAAATGCCGGAATAAAGCGGTGTCGGGTCACGCAGCGAGTCCAAATGCGTAAAGACCACACGGATGCCATGTTCCTTTAGCCGTTTTAAAATGCCAGCTTCATGGGACCCGTAAGAAGTATTGATCGGATCGGTGATGACGATGATGCGGATACCAGGTTCTTTTTCTTTTTTGGCAATCAGCCTGTCCGCGAGCCTCTCAGCAAGCGGCGGCACTTTCATCTTTTGATCATGGTAGCCGTTAAAAAGGAAGAGATCGGCGACGATATATTGATGGGCTTGGTCAATCATCCGGTAAATTTCAGGATAGACGGTCTGCTCCACCTTTCTTTTTCCTGTCCCCTTTTCCCGGTATGTTAAATCCGAAAGAAAACGGATGTCTTGATCGTGAACGTTATATGTTCTGCCTTCATAGGAAATCCCTTTTGGAAGCGGCTTATATGTATGGTACAGCATGACAGCCGCATAAATGGCAATTAAGACAAGCAACCCATAAGACAGCCATTTCTTTCTGCTTTTTTTCATTACAACCCCCCGTTTTCCTGTATCTTTCCCCTCCACCACGCCTGACAAACATGCAGGCAAGCGTTTGAAAAGCAACGGAACGGGTAACATAAAAGTACTTTAATTTAGAAAGGAAAAGGCTATATGATCTGGACAATTATTGGGATTTTGCTCGTACTTTGGATTTTAGGCATTGTTTTTCACATCGCCGGCGCTTTTGTGCACCTTCTGCTTGTCATCGCCGCCATTGTGCTGCTGTTTAAAATTTTTTCAGGCATGCGCGGAAATAACAGCCGATAGAGGCTGAGGGTATAGATATATAAAATAAACTTAAGTTTTTACTCAAGCCCGAGCACCAATTTGCATCATGACTACTTTTTACAGTAGGCAACAGAGCTAAAGAAATTTTGTTCATTTTATATAGAAGGTTGAGCCGCACCAAAGGCTTTAACCTTCTTTTTTTAGGCAACCCTTTCTTTATCCAATATTCCTTCCGAAAGCTCCGCTCTTTTTCTAAGCGATGCATCAAGTACTGCAATTCTATCCTGTATCTATAGAAGATGCCGGAAAATACTGGCGCATTTCCGGGTTTAAAGGTATAACTATAATGGAGATAGGCTAGCCCATTTCTATCCGGCTCTAGAACGAAAAGACAAAGGAGTGTTGTAAACACTGTGAAGAAGATCATCCAGTTTTGCCTAAACAACAAATTTGCCATTTGGCTGATGACCCTCATTGTGGCGGGTGCTGGGATTTATGCCGGCATGAATATGAAAATGGAAACCATTCCGAATATCGACGCGCCATACATGCTGGTGACAGCCTCTGATCCGGGTGCCACACCGGAAGAAGTCGAAAATAAAATTACGCAACCGATCGAACAACGGCTGAAAAACCTCACCGGCGTCAATACGGTCTCCACTTCCTCGACGGAAAGCAATTCCCAGATCCAGCTTGAGTATAAATATGGCACGGATATGGATCAAGCGAAAAAAGACATCCAGGATGCGCTCGAAAAAGTGGACCTGCCGGATAATATTGACAAGCCGTCCGTAACAAGGATCAGCATCAATGATTTTCCGATCCTGTCTTTAAGTGTGTCGGATAAAAGCCGGTCTTTTCAGCACTTAACGAAAATTGTCGAAGAGGATCTTGTTCCAAAACTGCAGAGCATTGACGGCGTGTCCGATGTGCAGGCTTCCGGCCAGTACGTGCAGGAAGTCCAGCTGACCTTTAAACAGGACAAGTTGAATGCACTGGGGCTCGATGAGGACACTGTCAAAAAAGCGATCCAGGGCGCAAACGTTTCGGTACCGCTCGGCCTCATCAACTTCGGAAAAGAAAACAAATCGGTAGAAATCGATGGAAACGTGAAATCGCTGAAGCATTTTGAGAATCTGAAAATCCCGTACACCCCGAAAACGGGTGCAGCTTCCGCTTCGTCCGCAGCCGCGCAGGCTTCAGGGGCACAATCCCCAAATGCGGCGCAGACTTCAGGAACGCAGGCCTCGGGTGCGCACGCTTCAGGGGCGCAGCAACCGGCGAATGCCGGAACGCAAGCGACGCAAGCCAACGTCGGTATGCCAACCGTTGCGTTAAAAGAGATTGCCGATATCAAAGTTGTCGGCAAGCATGAATCGATTTCTAAAACGAACGGGAAAGATTCAATCGGCATCCAAATTACAAAAGCTCCGGATGCAAACACGGTGGATGTTGCCGATGCAGTAAATAAAAAAGCCGCACAGTTTAAAGCGGACTATAAAGGCACACAAATTTCCACCATTCTGGACCAGGCAACACCTATCAAAGACTCCGTCAAAACGATGTTCGAAAAAGCAATCATCGGGGCCGTATTTGCGATTGTGGTCATCCTGCTGTCTTTGCGGAATGTGCGTTCCACCATTATCGCGGTCATCTCGATCCCGCTCTCGGTGCTGATTGCTTTTATTATTTTGCACCAGCTTGACATCACATTAAACGTGATGACACTCGGAGCCATGACGGTGGCAATCGGGCGCGTTATTGATGACTCGATTGTCGTCATTGAAAATATCTACAGACGCCTGACGTTGCGGGAAGAAAAACTGCGCGGAAAAGCGCTGATTCGTGAAGCGACGGTTGAAGTTTTTAAACCGGTTATGTCTTCCACGATCGTAACCGTCATCGTCTTTGTCCCGCTTGCACTTGTGAGAGGGATGGTCGGGGAACTGTTCATGCCGTTTGCCCTGACGCTAATTTTTGCCTTGCTAGCATCGCTTCTTGTGGCGATCACGGTGGTGCCGATGTTTGCCCATTCGTTATTTAAGAACGGGTTGAAGAAAAACACGCGGACTACGAACGAAGGGCACGGCCGGATCGCTTTATTTTACAAAAAGATTCTGAACTGGTCGCTCAACCATAAGCTGGTCACGTTCGGCATCGCATGCCTGCTTCTTATCGGTAGTTTGTTTTTAATCCCGCTTATCGGCGTCAGCTTTATTGAAAACGAAGGCCAGAAAGTCGTGTATGCCACCTATGCGCCGGAACCAGGGGAAACCCTTTCCGATGTGAAGAAGATAGCAGGAAAAGCGGAGGATTACTTAATCCACCGTAAAAATGTAAAAAATGTGCAATATTCCATTGGGGAGTCGGCTTTCAGCACCAACAGCAACTCCGCCATCTTTGTTGTCGAATATGACCAGGATACCAAAAATTTCGACCGCGAACCGGAAAAAGTCATTAAAGCCCTGCAACAAAGGACGGACCAGGGTACATGGAAATCACAGGACTTCGCATCTATGTCGAATGATGATTTAACGATGTATGTCTATGGCAACAATCTGGATGAAATCAAACCGGTCATCCATAAAATTGAAAAAGTCATGAAAAACAACGACAACTTGAAAAATGTTGAAACCAGCCTTTCCGAAACTTATCAGCAATACACGCTTGTCGCCAACCAGAACAAACTGGCTGCTCTCGGGTTAACAGCCGGCCAGCTCGGAACCGGCCTTGCGCAAACCGGCAACCGGACCGTGCTTACAACCGTTGAAAAAGGCGGAGAAGAATTAAATGTTTACGAACAGAACAAAACCGGGCATTACGACAATATTGGCGATCTGACCAATCAAAAAGTCACGTCGCCCCTCGGCACAAAAGTAGCGCTAAAGGATGTCGTGGACGTGAAAAAAGGCGAAACACCGGATGCAGTCTCGAAACGGGACGGCAAAATCTATGCCAGTGTAACCGGCAAGATCAAGACAGCTGACGTTGCGAAAGTGACACAACAAGTTCAAAACAAAGTGGATAAACTCGATATTCCAAAATACATCCATGTCGAAACCGGCGGCGTAACGGAAGACATCAATGACTCGTTTACAAAGCTCGGTTATGCGATGCTGGCTGCTGTTGCGATCGTTTATCTTGTGCTCGTGATTACATTCGGCGGGGCCCTCGCGCCGTTTACCATTCTTTTCTCACTGCCATTTGCCGTAATTGGTGCACTGGTCGCCCTGTACCTGGCGCATGAAACGATCAGCGTCACCGCCATGATCGGCGCCCTGATGCTGATCGGCATCGTGGTGACGAATGCCATTGTGCTAATCGACCGGGTGGTGCATAAAGAAAAGGCGGGGCTGTCCACACGCGAAGCATTGCTTGAAGCAGGCGCGACAAGGCTGCGTCCGATTTTAATGACCGCTTTTGCAACAATCTTTGCACTGATCCCGCTTGCTCTGGGCTACGGCGGCGGCGGGCTCATTTCGAAAGGGGTCGGCATCACAGTAATCGGCGGCTTGACCAGCTCCACTTTACTGACACTTATCATCGTTCCGGTTGTTTACGAATTTTTAATGAAGTTCAGGAAAAAAGAAAAACATCCGGAAGAAGTATGAAAAAAGAGGTTGCCCAGGGGCAACCTCTTTTTTCTGCATGTGGAAGCAGCACCAGCGCTTGCGTCGGAGAGGTAAAACTTGGGAAAGCCGGGATTTACCTGCAAACCCCGGTTCCTGTTCGATTTAGCTTCTTTCAAGTAGGGATGAATAAGCAAAATTCTTAGATTTGGTAAGAATGCTGGAGGCCGGTTTTTTTTCGTGCTTCTTTAACGTAGACGCGCTCTATGTGAAGGAAGGCCTTCGTTTTTCCACGCTTCCTTAACGTAGACGCGCTCTATGTGAAGGAAGGCCTTCGTTTTTCCACGCTTCCTTAACGTAGACGTGCCCTATGTGAAGGAAGACCCTCGTTTTTGCTTGCTTCCTTAACGTAGACGGGGTCTATGTTAAGGAAGGGCTTCGTTTTTCCATGCTTCCTTAACGTAGACGGGGTCTATGTTGAGGAAGGACTTCGTTTTTCCACGCTTCCTTAACATAGGGCTTGCTGAATCACCAAACTTCCTAGATTTGGAAAAACTTAATACAATGTGCAAGGGTTAAAGATGGATTCTTCTATATTTTGAAAAAGAGCTTGCTGACAAATTGGGTACAAATTCAGAATCGGATTCGTTCACCAAGCCCCAAGTAGGACATTTCGAGCCAGGATGCAGCTCCTTTTGTCCTTTTGGCAGATTCAAAAGGACATTTCGGGCTCGGATGCAACGTGTTTTGTCCTTTTGACGGCTACAAAGGGACATTTCGAGCCCAGATGCTGCTCCTTTTGTCCCTTTGACAGCTTCAAAAGGACATTTCAGACCCGGATTCAGCTCCTTTTGTCTTTTTGACAGCTTCAAAAAGACATTTTGGGCCCGGGTGGAGGTCAATTTGTCCTTTTGACGGCTTCAAAAGGACATTTCGGGCTCGGATGCAACGTGTTTTGTCCTTTTGACGGCTTCAAAGGGACATTTTGGGCCCGGGTGGAGGTCAATTTGTCCTTTTGACGGCTTCAAAAGGACATTTCAGACCCGGATGCAACGTGTTTTGTCCTTTTGACAGCTTCAAAAAGACATTTCGGACCCAAACGCGACTCCTTTTGGTCCTTTTACATCACGCAAAAGAACAATTTGACCTCACTGTACGGCTAGTTTCTCTTTTTTTCCAGGTCCGCTGATTCGCATCCTTGCTGAAGAAATTAAAAAAGCCGACCTATCTTTCAGGTCCAGCCTCGTAAACGCAATGAAGATTCATTTTTTAGCAAACGCTACAAAAACGGCCATTGCAAAACCCGAAAGCCCCTAATTTCCCCCAAGAATGATCGCAGCGGGTTCGGGAGCGGGTTTTCCAATATAGTACCCTTGCGCCAAATGCATGCCGATCGATTTGCAATAGAGCAGTTCTTCTTCGCGTTCAATTCCTTCCGCTAGCACATAAATACCGGTTTCTCCCGCAATTTCCATGACTTCCTGCAAAAAGCGCTGTTTGACCTTATTCTCGTCGCAATGGGAAATAAAAAAACGGTCGATTTTCACATAGTTCGGATTTAAGATTTTCAAAGTTTCAAGCGTTGCGTACCCCGAACCGAGATCATCAAGCGCCACGCTGACGCCAAGATCACGGTAAATCCCGAGTATCTTTTTTAAAAAGTGGACATCGTTGATCTTCTCGGTTTCCACGACTTCAAAGACAAGGTCCTCGGGGGAAATATCGTACTGTTCAATCAAAGTGAACGTATGCCGCAAGCAAAACTTGTAATCATAAATCGAAGCGGGCAAAAAATTGATAAAGCTCTTCACGCCGCGGGGCAGTTTCTCAACACGGGCTTTCAGTGCCGCTTCCCTGGCGCGCAAATCCAATAACGAATGCAGCCCGGTTTTATGGGCGGCATCAAATAACAGGCCTGGGGGAATGTTCCGGTTCGGCAAACGGGTGCGCAGCAAAGATTCATAGCCGTATATTTGGTTGTCCTGAATGCGGATGATCGGCTGAAAATAACTTGTCAGGCTGCCGGAAATAATCACTTTCACAAGCATCTCATAGCGGATGCGCTCTTTCAATTGAGAAAGCGGCAGGGAGAGCGTCGAAAATCCGGATCCGGACGGATGGACACTGGTGAAAAGATCAACCGTTTCGGGCATATCTTTTATGATATCAAATAAAGTATCCTTTGCTTCAAACGGAATCATTAAATACTCGGAAAGAACTTCGTATACACAGGATTTCTGCGTCATATATTCAATGACAGCCTGCGTTTTTTGTATGTATAATAAACCGCTTTCCGGAATATGAAAAGATGCATCGTTCTCCAGGTTTGGCTTCTCATTCAGCATGTGATTCATCCTCATCCAGTCGTTTAACTTATTTATACCAAAAAATGCCCGGCAAAGCTACTATGAAAAGCAGGCTGCAGGCGGCATCATCCCGGCCGAAAAAACGATCAAAGACGCTTTTCTCCCTCCTTCCCTATTCTACAATTGATAATCAAACGCTGCAAATGAAAATAGCACATTTCCCTCACACTTCTATTAGTCCTCCTTTCCATTGATATGATAATCTTTACTTTAAATTTATTATAAATAAATATTGATTTTTATAATGAACCAGTTATAATATAGATATCAAATAGCAAAAGGTGGGAACATGATGAGCGATCAAAAAGACAACAAAAAAATGACAACTGCATTCGGTGCCCCGGTTCCGAATGACACAGATTCAAAAACCGCCGGCAAAAGAGGCCCGTTATTGATGGAGGATGTCTGGTTTATTGAAAAGCTGGCCCATTTCGACCGGGAAGTGATCCCGGAGCGGCGGATGCATGCAAAAGGTTCCGGCGCGTACGGGACGTTCACAGTGACAAACGATATAACGCAATATACGAAGGCAAAACTCTTCTCAGAAGTCGGCAAAAAAACCGATATGTTCATCCGCTTCTCAACCGTTGCCGGTGAACGCGGCGCGGCGGATGCCGAACGCGATATCCGCGGGACAGCGATGAAATTTTACACAGAAGAAGGCAATTGGGACCTTGTCGGGAACAACACGCCTGTATTTTTCCTCAGAGACCCGAAACGTTTCCCGGATTTGAACCATGTCGTCAAACGCAACCCGCGCAGCAATATGCACAGTGCACAGGCAAACTGGGATTTTTGGACGCTGCTTCCTGAAGCGCTCCACCAAGTAACGATTACGATGAGCGACCGTGGCATTCCGGCAAGCTACCGGAATATGCATATGTTCGGCAGCCATACGTACAGCATGTTCAACGCAAACAATGAACGCGTCTGGGTCAAATTCCACTTTAAAACACAACAGGGCATCAAAAACCTGACGGATGAAGAAGCACAGGAAATTATCGGCCGCGACCGCGACAGCCATCAGCGCGATTTGTACGAAGCGATTGAAAGCGGCGACTATCCGCGGTGGACGATGTACATCCAGGTGATGACGGAAGAAGAGGCGAAAAACCTTCCGTATAATCCGTTCGATTTAACAAAGGTGTGGTACCATAAAGACTTTCCGCTGATTGAAGTGGGTGTCGTGGAACTGAACCGCAACCCGGAAAACTATTTTGCAGAAGTCGAACAGGCCGCGTTCGCCCCGACCAATATTGTGCCGGGCATCGGGTTCTCACCGGATAAAATGCTGCAGGGCCGCCTTTTCTCTTACGGCGATGCGCAGCGTTACCGGTTAGGCGTCAACCACTGGCAAATCCCTGTCAACTATCCGAAAAAAGCGGAACACTTCCATCCGTACCACCGTGATGGCGCAATGCGGGTGTTCAATCCGGCTGAAGGCAGCTCCGTTTCATACAGCCCGAACAGTTACGGCGAATGGGAAGACAGCAAGGAACACGCAGAACCGGCACTCGATATTTTAGGTACGGCCGACTATCACAATTTCCGTGAAGATGACGACAACTATTATGAACAGCCCGGCAAACTGTTCAGGCTGATGGCGCCGGAAGAACAGCAACGACTGTTTGCAAACACCGCCCGCAATATGCAGGGAACGACAAGAGAAGTCCAGCTCCGCCATATTACGAACTGTTATTATGCGGATCCGGCATACGGCGAGGGCGTCGCGCGCGCACTCGGCATTCCGATGAGCGAAGTAGAGGCGGCTGTTTCGAGGAAATAACTGGCGGATGAAGGTTTGCTGTGCCGCTAAAATGCACATTTATAAATGCTCTTCAGTTTTTGCATCAAGCCCGCGCACCAATTTGCCGAATGATGACTTTTTGCGGCAGGCAAAAGAGCGGCAATATTTCGTTCACTTTATATAGATATAAAACACAAAAGACGTTGAGGCACCATTTCGATTTGTGCCTCAACGTCTTTTAAATTGATTTAGAGTGACAGGGCACAGTGCTAGATGGTGTCCCGCCCTCTTTTCGATTGATTTTGCTCGTTCATTTATATCCTTTTTTTGTAATTTTCGCCCATATGTCATGATACCAGCCGATCAGCATGCTAAAAGCCGGGTCAAACAACCCTTTCATTTTTTGGATGGTCCATACTGTGAACAAGGCAACAATAATGCTTGCCGCAATATCCCCCGGATAATGGTGCCCGACCCATACACGGGAAATGCCGGTCAAAACGGCACAGAGCATCATCGCTAATCCGAGTTTCCGGTTCCGCACCCATAAGGCGAAAGCCATGGCAAACGTGCCTGTCGCATGGTCGCTCGGAAATGAGTCGTCGGCCGCATGCGGAATTAAAATGCTGGTATGATACGTGACAAATGGCCGCGGTTCATAATAAACAAGCGTAATCACATAATTGACCAGCAAAGCGGCAACACCGGCAATGCCGGCATAAAGCACCATGTTTTTCATTTTATCATTGCCTAAAAACCACACAATCAATAAAACAGCGGCAAAAAGCGGCAAGGCATCCTGTGTAAAAAAAATCATGATGTCATCCAGTAATTTTTCATGCCCTGACAAGTTGTGGACCATAAAAAAACAATCTGGCGTTCTCATTCATGGCTCTATTTCCTTTCTTCTATGGCTGGTTTTGATAGAAAAATGTTTGTCAAACATCTCGTCCATCCGCACGAACCGGAAGCCGCGCGCTTTTAATGCCGGAATCGCAACCCGCAAACCTTCAATTGTATACTGCGGGGCATCCTCATCTGCGCCCGGCGTGACGCCGCAATCATGCAGCAAAATCACATCGCCGCTTTCCACCCGGGTGATCAGGCCGTTTGAAACCTTTTTCGAACCGCCTTTTCTCTTCCAATCGCGGAACATTTTCGACCAGTGCACCATGCGGAACTGCTTGTGCAGAAAAAAGTCCAGCAGATGCATCATTCCCCACGGCGGGCGGTAAAAAACCGGTCTCTCGCCGGTGATGTTTTCAATAATCCGTGCCGACTGCTCAAGCGTGCGCGCATTTTTCCAAGGGCTGATCAGCCAGTTGCACTGGTGCTTATAATTATGAAGGCCGATACAATGCCCTTCACGCGACATGCGCAAAACGAGTTCCGGATACCGGGCCGCCCTTTCCCCGACGAGAAAGAAAGTGGCCTTAATTCTTTCCCGCTTTAAAAGATCAAGCAGTACCGGCGTATAGACCGGGTCCGGCCCGTCATCAAAGGTGAGCGCAATCTCCGCATCTTTTTTTCCTTTCCAACATACCCAAAAACCGAGTTTGGCCGCTAAAACATATGGAATAATAGCATATATGAGAATGAATAAAATCAATACCCAGATGATGACTTCCAAACCGTGCCGCTCCTTTCATCCAAAGATTCATGCGGGTGATGCACAAGCAAAGCCTTTTTTCGCATCCTTGCATACTTTCCGTGCGCGGTATCCGGCATTTCCGGATCAGACGCATGAATGAGCCGTGCATATTTCGCCTGGTCAATAACGGAAAGCACCCGAAAAGCGGCCTCTCTGTTTTGAATCGATAGCGTGTTTCTTTTCATCTTCGCAAGCTGTGCCCTGTTTTCATTCAGGCGGGCTAAACACCGGATTAACGTGCCTTCATCTGCTGCCTCAACTGCTGCGCCCGCTTGTGTTAAAAAGGCTGCGTTATCTTCTTCCTGGCCCGGCAGCGCTTTGTATAAAATCATCGGCAGTTCCATGGCCAATGCTTCCGCTGTTGTCACGCCGCCCGGTTTCGTAATCATCACGTCCGAGACAGCCATTAAATCACGCACATAATCAATATAGCCGAGCACGAAAACCTTATGCTTCGTCCCTTTCAGATCATCCATCAGGCGGGCGCGTAGTTTTTCATTATGCCCGCACACGATCAACAGCTGCATGCGGAAAGGTACCGCGTCCAGTTTTTCAGCCGTGAACAGCCCGTCCCCGAACAGGCCTTCCCCGCCGCCCATGACAAGCACGGCCGGTAACGCCGGATCGAGGCCGTATTTTTTGTACAAAGCCTGCTTGTTCACCGGTTTCAGGAAACTCGGTTTAATCGGGATCCCTGTACAGGAAATTTTTCGGCCGGGAATGCCGAGCCTGATCAACTGCCGGCGCAACATATGCGAACCAACGACATAGTGATCTGTGTACGGGTGCAGCCATGAACTGTGGTGCGTATGGTCGGTAATGACGGTAACGAGCGGAATATCCGTAAGCCCGTATTCCTTTAATTTTGAAATCATAGAAGACGCAAAAGGATAGGTGCTGACAATAACGGATGGGCGTATCGTTTCGAGCATCCGCAGCGTCTTTCTCATCCCCGTTGAAAATAAGCCGGTCAATGTTTTTGACAGGGCATTCCTTCCATACGTTTTACGGTACAAATACCCGTAAAGATTCGGGAACTTTTCAATACCTTTCATATAAACATAGTGGCTGACCGGGAATAAGGTGGGATGGACCCATTCCATGAAATCGACGACAACCGGGTCTGCTTTTGGGGAACGAATTTTCATCGCCTGTTCAATTGCCCGGGCGGCCTGCAAATGCCCTTCCCCAAAAGCGCCTGTTAATATCAACACTTTGTCTTTTTTCTTGTTGGCCATTCTCTTTTCCCCCCTGCTTTTCGGTCTGTTTACAGAAAACGCGCCGCTTCTCCTTCTCATGCGGCCTCTTTCGATACAATACAATAGACTTTGAGGGTAAAAGAAAAGTTCATTTATAGGCGATAAAAATTTGCGGTCATTGTTTTCCTACTCTTCCATTTAAACGAATTATGGAAAACACTGTAAAAATTTGCTTCGAAAAAAAGAAACAGGCAAGGCTTTTTTCGGAAACAAAAACCCCGTTTGGAATTTTTTTTCAACAAGGACAGGCAAAAAAACGCAACAGGGTACTCACAAAAAAACATGCGGCTCCTTATTTTGCGGCCGCATGTTTTTTCCTGTTTCTCCATTTTTGAAATAGCCATGTGACCGAAAGCCCGAGCGAGTACCAGAACAAAATCAGGAAAATGACTTCCCCGACGAGCGGGATGCTGCAAAGGGCAATCAGGATCGTCACACCCGTTAACAGTTTCAGCCATTCCTGCCTGCCGTTTAAAACGGCAAAGGTGCTACCGATTTCCCGGCCAAGAAACACGAGTCCTGCCAGGAGGGATACAAAAACAGCAAGGCATAACAGAAGGACAACCGGTATTAATACCACTGTAATCGTCAAAAACAGGCTGAGCGCAAGGACGACAAGCGACAGCAGGCAGCCGGTAATGATCATCCTTCCGGGCCGCGTGTAGAAGGACCGAATCCCAGAAAAAAACGGTTTTTTCGCGACTAAGCCGAACAAAACAGTGCACACAATCAACAGTAGGCTTGCGGAAAGCCGGAAAAACCAGAGGGCAAGAAGCATGACAGCGGCAAAAATCATACTGTCAAGCGTTTTATTGTTCATATTGATAGATACGACATGTTCCGTTACACGGGCACCCGGCTGCTGTTTGATATTTCCACCGAGCACAAATACAGAGCCGCGGATATCCGCTGACTTACGAATATTCAAATTCCCATTGATCACAATGACGGCTGTTTTGACATATCCGCTGACGGTCGCGTTATTCCCGATCACAACGACATTTTCGACTTTTTCATTTTTCGGGATGACCGTATGCCGGTCGTGGATGATGATTCTCATTCTTTTTTCCTTTGCAAACGCAGGGTGGAAACCCGCCCCTGCGCTCAGAAAAAGCAGGAGCAAGGACAATAAGCAAATCAATATTTTTGCGGCTTTCATCTTTTTCTCCATCCCCTACTCCTTCACCGGCTTCATGGTGAGAAGGCCAAACAAAATCCAGATACAAACGGCCAAAATCACCGCTATCACCACCATAATCCCCGCAGACAAAGCCGGGAGCGCGGAAAGAATGGAAAGCGCAATATGAAAGCCGCTTGAAAGAATATTGCAGAGGGCCTGAAAAATATTCATGCCGACATAAAACGGTTTTCTCATCACCGGGTAGGCGCAAAGCACAGAAGCGGCACAGCAAACCGCAAAGAACCAGACAAAAACGCGGTAATGCATCGCCATTTTTTCCTGCGGCATAATTTTAGCCAGAACCGCCTTTTCAAACTGGATTCCCGGCACATCAACCGAATGGTAAAAACGGCTGATTTCCGCCTTCACCGTCTCCAGTTCTTCCAGTTCACGGCGGCAATCCGGGCAAAGGGCAAGATGGGCTTCAACCATTTTTCGGTCCGTTTCACTTAACGCATCATCCATGAAGGCCGGCAATAAATCCCGGACGTGTGTTTCCATGTGATCACCCTCTTGAAAGTTCTTTTTTCAAAATATTTCTCGCTGTGTTGATGCGCGACTTGACGGTACCAAGCGGGATGTTCAAGATGTCTGCGATCTCTTCATAGGAATAGCCCTGGATATCGCGCAATACGATCGCTGCCCGGTGTTCCGGCGACAATTTTTCCATCGCGCTGCGGATGTCAAATCTCAAATTGGCGTTGTCGATATTGGAAGTTGGCCTCCTAAGCGGCTCCTCTTCTATTTCCGCCTGAAGATCCACTTTTTTTCGCATTTTTTTCAGCCGGTCATAGCATAAATGAGAGACGATCTTCGACATCCAGGAGGCAAAAGCATAGGCATGTTCCAGTTTATCTAGGGCGTACCAGGCTTTCACAAATGCTTCCTGGGCGATATCTTCCGCTTCCATCCGGTCGCCTGTCATGGCATATGCATGCCGGAACACCTCCCCTTTAAACCGGGCCACCAGCACGGCAAACGCATCTGTATCTCCTGCTTTTGCCTGCCGGATCAACTGTGTTAAATCCTGCTCCACCATTTTCAACTCCCTGCTTAAGCAACGCGATCTTTTGTCGTTGCCCGGGCATGTGCAAAAGCGGCCGGGAAATTGCAGGTGCACTTGCCCATTTCATTCCATGTTCATTATGGCATATTTTCCTTTCCGCCATCAGGAAGTTTTTTTCATCCGCTTAGCGCCTCATTTGGATAGGAGTACCCCATACCGGCCGGAAAACGGGCGGCAAAAAGCCGATGCAAGCGTTGGGCCGGCCTGAAACATGCGCCCGAATTCCACGGCAGGAAGATGGTAAAAGTACCCGGAAACAAAAACGACAAGTCCTTTCCAGCAATACGGCCCCATAGACGCCCCGCAAAAAAATCAATAAGAGGTTGAAACATAGTACTGGTCCTTCAGCACTTTATCCGGCGTTTGGTTTGCTTTGCGGCCGAGCAGACCGCGGATCAATACATCAAATTCTTTCCCCCTGAGTTCGATTTCGCTCCCATATTGGCGCAGCCGTCGGTAAAACCGGGCCAGTTGCTTCCCGTCTTCCAAAATTTCCATCACCTGTTCCTCCACCGGTTTGGTGAAGTCCAGTTCAAAGACAAGACCGTGTTGTTTCAAAAAAGCAAGATTGATTTCTTCCTGACCGGGGAGGACGGAGTGGATAAAAATCGGCAGCTTTTTTTGAATCACTTCGCTGATCGTGACACCGCCCGGCTTTGTAATGATCGCATCCGCTTCATCGTACAGCCGGCTCATTTCCTTTCTGGACTGGATATAGGGAACCGGGATGATATGTTTCATCCCCCATCCATTCAGCTTGTTATACAGCTTTTCGTTTTTTCCGCATAACACATAATAATCGGCCTTGCCTGGCTGTTCCCGTTTCAATGCTTTCAGAAGGCGGTACAGATCGCCGAGGCCGCTGCTGCCACCGGATATTAAGATTTTTTTCCGTGATGTATGGCGCAAAACCGTTCTTTCTTTAAACGCTTCATGAATCGGAATGCCGGTGACAAAAATGTTTTGTTCGGGAACGCCGTTACAGATGAGCGTCGTTTTGATCGTTTGGTTCGGCACAAAATGGATGTCAATTTCTTTCTTTCCCCACAAGCCGTTGACGAAAAAATCAGTGTATGCATTGATAACCGGGACATCAATTTTTCCTTTTGACTTCAGCCGGCTGAGCAGCATCGACGGAAAACTATGCGTGCAAATGACAAGATCCGGATTTTCCTCGGCAATCAGTTTTTCCATTTGCTTAATAAAAGAGAGTTCATAGAATTTCATTAATGCGGTCTGGTCGGCATCCGCATAAATAAAATGTTTGTACACCCATTGGTATGTCCGCGGTGCTTTCTGGATCCATTTCAAATACATTTTCGTGACGATTTTCTCAAGCGTCCCGCTCGTATAGGAAATCAAATCAACTTTTTTCATTTCAATGGTACTGTCCATACATTTCAATTTATGCATTAACGCCTCTGCGACCTGATGATGGCCGGACGGCATTTTTAAAAGCGGTAAAATGAGCACTTTAGCCAAGCTGTCTTCCTCCTTTTCCGGAAGCCTGTTCTTTTTACAATAAATAGACTTCCGCAATTGCCGGGAAGTTCATTCTGTTTTTTACCAAAAAAGCAGATTTTAAACAATTGAATTGTATACCGGATGGATGTCTTACAACAAGTATTTTGCCAATATTGGCCGTATTTTGAGCAGCAGCCGCCTGCACGGCTTTTAAGGGCGTTTTGGACCAACATTTCACCTCCTTAAAACGACCATGCAAAAGGATGGAAATCAACCGACAATTTTTTCTGAATATATCGCAGTTCTGTTGCCTGCTGTAAAAAACAGTCATCGTGCAATTTGGTGCTCAGGCTTGATGTAAAAACTTATATAGAACCGTGCTGCGCGGTATTTCGCTCGGAAAACCTTTCACGTAAATCACCGGCCGGCTTGTCGCCAGTTTCCCGCGTGCCACATTGGTCGCTGAAAAACTGCGGGTTTTTTCATGGAATTCTCACGGTTTATTCAGAATAAGCCGCTATACTGGTCCCTTGAGAAACCTGGAAAATTATGCAAGAATACGAAGTGCAGGCGGCGGGGCATGATAAAAAAGACTGTTTTCATGCACCACTAACCCATTACACGCCAGAGAATGGATTCTATGCGTAAAGAACATTACATGAGGTGAGTCCTCCATGTTCGTGAAGAAGATAACCATTAGTCTTTTCAGTATCATATTTACGGTGTCATGCGCTCTTATCACAATCGGCAGTTTCTTTATCGCACCGCTGTGGGCCAAAAAAGATGACCCGCATTTCGTGCTGCTTGATGGAAAATGGAATATTTCAACGGGGCAGATGGCAGCGCTGTTCCTCTTTTCCGTAGTGGCCATCCTGTTTTATCTTGGCTGTTGCCGCATTTTTGCAAGGCTTTCAGACAAAGGGCTGAAAAGAATGGCAGCCTTTTTGTTTGCCATTATTTTGTCTATTGAAACGGCGATTCTTATCCTGTTTCACGGGGTGCAGCCGCCCAAGGTGGATGGTGGCCATATTTATCTGGAAGCTTTGTATTTATTAAAGCACGGGACATTGCTCGGAAATGAGTACTATTTGCAGCTGTACCCGAACAATGTACCGATTACCATTGCCCGTTACCTGCTTTACCGTTATGCTGCGTTTGGAAATCCGGACTGGTTTTTGATTGTTGATAAGCTGGCAGCGGCTTTGTTCCTGAATATTGGGATCTTTTTTCTCTGGCTGCTAGCGGTGAAAACATCCGGCCGCAAAACGGGAAATTTACTGCTTGTTTTCACAATCACATGGCTGCCGCTCTTTCTTTATATCCCGTATTTTTATACAGAAAGCCTTGCGATCGCCTTTCCGTCCATGGCGGTGTATTTTTGGTACTGCCACAGCCGTACGGGGCGCCCGGTATACCTTTTTCTGCTTGGTGCAGTGCTTGCTGTTGGATGCCAATTAAGGGAAAATATGGTATTGCTTTTGCCTGCCCTTTTGATCTACATGCTCTACACGCTCCGGCTGAAACAAACCGTGCTGCGAATAGCGTTCATTATGCTTGTTTTTTTGCCTGTCACTTTTGGGGCAGAGGCGTATTACCATCATCTCGGCTACCGGGAAAACGCGACCATCAAGGCACCGGTAACCCACTGGCTGGCGCTTGGCCTTTCAAATGAAGGCCGATACAATGTCGCGGATACGAGATTGTCAGAAAGTCTTCCCACACAACAGGCAAAAAAACAGGCGGATTATGCACTGATCAAACAGCGGATCGAAACGAGGGGTACATCCGGTCTGCTCAAGCTTTGGGCGGTAAAAGCCTTCCGCACATTTTCACAAGGCGATCAGGCCTACGCCAAGTACAATCAGCGGATGGACCATTACAACGCCGCATACCGTTATGTTTACGGAGACCAGAATCAAGTGCTGTTGTTTATCATCCAGGTATTTCATATCGCAACGCTCTTTTTGCTGGCCGTTTCGGGCTTAACGTTCTTCCGTAAAATAAGATTTGATGTTCAATTACTCATGCAAATTTGCTTATTTGGCAGCTACTTGTTTTTCATTTTTATTTGGGAAGCAGAACCGCGCTACTCCCTCCTGTTCACGCCATTGATGATTTTTTGCGCTGCACGGGGTCTTGAAAAGATGCATCAGTTCTTGGAAGCAAAAAAATGGCTGCCGGCACAAAAAAGATGGAAACTGCAAACAGCAGGAAACTGGCTGCTCGTTTTAAGCCTTATTGTCCTGCTCGCCGTTTGCGCCAAATGGAATGAAAAAGCATTCACAGGGACAACCGAAAAATACGAGGATTATATCGTCAACCAGCAGGCGGCCAGAGGAAAACCTGTTGCGCTTGTTGACCGGCATCATACCGTTACCCAAACGTTTATCGCAGACAAAGCTTTCGACCGAGTCGCTTTTATGCCTGCCCGATTCCACGGTAAAGCCGCATACCGCGTTTCTTTATGGCATAAAAGCGGCGGGCGGCAAAAAATGGTGTTTGAACGAAAATTTACAAACCATAAGCGAAAAACAAACGGCTATAAGGCATTTCTTTTGAAAAAAGCCTTGCCCGGTGAAAACAGGCATTATGCACTCCGGGTCGAACAACTCTACGGACCGGCGCATGCCCGGATGTTCCTTCATGCGAACGGCCCAAGCGGACATTTTGAGCAGATGGATTTGTACGGAGGGGGCCAATTTTACCAAAACGGCAAACCGATGGCAAAAACAGACCTTACGTTTACCGTATCAAAACAGATTACCGGTCCCCATATAAACCGGCACCTGTACAGATGGCTGTTTGGATGTGCTTTCTTTATGCTTTTACTCTATGGGCTTACTGTCCTGCCGGGAGGGGCAAGCAGAAAAGCAGCTAAAAAAATCCGCGAATTTGTGGATGCCTGATCAAAATCTCCCCGCCTGAGCCGTTTGGCAGCCCGGCGCTTGACCAATAGAAAAGTTGGCAGATGCGAAAGACCTGAGCCGGCAACAAACGGGAAGCTTGTGGAGGCCTGAACCAGCGGGCGGGGAAAATTTCTGCGATCATACCGCGCGCTGGCCCGGATGTTCCAATGCTGATGGAAGCCAAATCAAAACGGCGAGAGCAGTTTCTCGCCGTTTTTTTTTGAGAACATCTTTTAAAAATCAGGATCATAGCTGATATCAAGGTCAAAATGGCCGGTGATGCCATCGATCGTTCCGGTTTCGGTGTACTGCCAAACGTCTGCATTCGTACCGAGCGTGATGTTATACCGTGCCAGCCAGATTTTGGTATTGCTAGGCCAAGAATCTGTATGGCCCTCAAGATAGCTTTTCCAATTAAAGTAGCCGGCATAAATGCCCACTTTCGTCTGCCCGAGCGTCTGCATTTCATTTAAGAAATAGCCAGCACAAGCCGGGGCCGCATTTGCCCACCAAGTTGTTGTAATGCTATTCGTCCCGGTAGGTTCTATATCTTCGAAAGCGTAGCCCGTAAACGCATAGCCGGTTTTCGCCTTTGTTTGGGCCAGCACTTGATAAAAATGCTTGGCTTCTGCAATATGCTGTGCGGAAGTGGTGGTGGAATTGCCGATCATATGATAAGCATGGACCGACAAGCCGGCGTTTCTGGCATACTTATAATAGGTATAAAACTTCGAATCCGTATATCCGCTTCCTTCTGTTGCTTTCAGAATGACAAAATTGTAGCCCTGGCTCTTCATAAGGTTAAAACTGTCTTGTGTCAGAGTTTGATAATGGCTGACATCCAGTCCCTTTGTCGTCGTGGCGGATGCAGTGGCTGATCCGGTACTGCCCGTTGTGGTCGTTCCGGATGCAGAACCTGATCCGGTGTTGCCCGTTGCGGTCGTTCCGGATGCAGAACCTGATCCAGTGTTGCCCGTTGCGGTCGTTCCGGATGCAGAACCTGATCCGGTGTTGCCTGTTGCAGCTGTCCCGGATGCAGAACCTGATCCAGTGTTGCCCGTTGTGGTCGTTCCGGACGTAGAACCCGATCCGGTGTTTCCCGTTGTAGTCGTTCCGGATGCAGAACCTGATCCAGTGTTGCCCGTTGTGGTCGTGCCACTTGTTGCTGCGGCAGACCCTGTAGATCCGGACGTGCTGCCGGTTGCCGTTCCCGTCGTTTTCCCACCCGCTGTGGAAGACCCCGTTTGGCTTGTTCCCGTCGTTGTGCTTGTTGTTCCACCCGCTGCCGGTGCAGGTTTTGTGAAGTGGCTCGTATAAATCCAGCCACTTTGGGTTGTCCCAACGACGCAGATATGGGACATATTTTGGGTGCTTTCTTTCACATACACCTGCTGATTCGGTCTAATAACAGCCGTATATTTTGTATGGGATGCAGATGTATACAGTTTGGAAGAAGCATAGACCGTTTTTTTCGCGAGCAAGCCGGTTAAGTTGTTCGCATAAATATATCCGGAGCTATTGCCTGCTTTCACTTGGTAACGACCGTGCGACCCATTAAAAACCGACACCTTTTGCCCATCTTTAATCGTCTTGTTATACGAATTTCCGGTTGCGGATGTGTATAATTTAGACGGCATCCACGTATATTTTACAACCGGTTTAATAAAATGGGTTTTGTCAACATAGCCGCTGTACCCGGTTCCGATCACGTGGGCCAGATACATGCCGTTTTTCGTTGCTTCCATTTTGATATACATCATCTTCCCCGCCGGTACGGAAGCAACATACGGGCCGCCTGCCGCCTGCTTATAAATTTTCGAACCAAAATAGTCCTCTTTTTTCACTTTGCTCCTTGTCAGGTTATCAGCATAAATGTAACCTGTTTTCCCACCTGCTTTCACCTTATAGCGCTTGCCTGACTTGCTGTAGACGGTTACCGCTGTCCCGCTGTTCACATTTCTGGAGTAAGCCGCGCCGGACGCCGTTTTATAAAGCTTCGACGGTGTCCACGTATACATGGTAGACGAGGCGGCTGAAGCAGGCTTCACAAAACTTAGCGCAAACAGCAATAAAAAACCCGCACCCCCGAAAAAAATCAATCTTCGCAATCTGTCTCCTCCTTTTGTTCTATGTATCAAACACCATTATAATCAATAAATCTCGTAAATTTTATCCCGAATTTGAAAAAAATAGCGAACAATCATTCTAAATGAGTCTATATACCTATACAGGGTTACATTTTGCCTATTTGAAAGGGGATCGATCAAAAAAATTGCAAAAACCACTCCAAAACGGAGAATTGCCTGGATTGAGAGAAGAAATTTATCCGCAGCAACTGAGATTTAAACCATTTAGACTGAAATATTTCCGCGAGATCACGAGAGAATGATAAAAAGAATGGTTTGGGGGGCGCCACAGTTTTTACCATTCCATAGCTAAAAAGCATTCCTTTCCTTTGGCAAGTGGATCAGTACCAAAAAAAGAATGCTTTTCATTTGCTATGAAAAAAGGTCGCCAAGCGTGAATTAGGGGTGTTTAAGAGTGAAGCGTATCTACGAATGATACAAAGTGAACTGCTGGCCTTCTGTTTCGAACGGATTTTCTTCTATTTCAAATCCGAGATCTTCAATTAACTGGTAATCTTCTTTTGCGTCCTGGCCCTCTGTCGTTAAATAATCACCAATAAAAATGGAGTTGGCAATAAATAGCCCTAAATTCTGCAAAGAGCGCAAATGATATTCCCGCCCGCCAGCAATCCGAATTTCCTTTGTGGGATTGATAAACCGGAACAAGGACAAATTCTTTAAACAACGAATCGGTGTCAATTCGTCCATATTTTCAAGTTTTGTTCCCTTAACAGGATGCAGAAAGTTGACCGGAATAGAATCAGCGTCCAGATCCTTGAGCGCGAATGTCATATCGATAATGTCCTTATCCGTTTCCCCCATTCCGCAAATCACACCGGAGCACGGGGAGATGCCTGCCTTTTTTACGTTTTCGATTGTGTTGACTCTGTCTTCATAACCATGTGTGGTTGTGATATTCGCATGGTGGTTTGCACTTGTATTAATATTGTGATTAAACCGGTCCACACCCGCTGCCTTCAGCTTGAACGCCTGCTCTTCAGTAACGAGCCCTAAACAGGCACAAATTTTTAATTGTTCCACATCCCGCTTAATTTCCTCAACCGCCGCAATTACTGTGTCCACTTCACGGTTGGTTGGTCTTCGTCCACTCATCACAATGCAATATGTACCAATTTTATTCTTTTTCGCTTCCTTTGCCCCTTCCACAATCGTTTGTTTGCTGACTAATGGATACCGGTCGATTTTTGTTGCCGCCTTAATTGACTGTGCACAGTAGCCGCAATCTTCCGGACAAAGACCGCTTTTGGCGTTAATAATCAAATTCAGCTTTACCTTTTTTCCATAAAAATGCCGGCGGATCTGATAGGCTCCATGGACAAGTGCTAATACTTCATGATCACGAACCGTTAAAATTTCCCTGGCCTCTTCTTCCCTTATCACATAACCTTCAATCACCTTTTCTGCCAAATTCGTCCAATCCACTACCGTCACCCCTTTTTATATGTCAACCTAAAATAATTTATGGTTTACATTAAAAATTATAAGACACTTTCATTTTTGGTCAAGTACTTTTTTTATTTTTCACACAAAAGGGTTTGAAAAGGGAAAAAGCCCGGCACTCCAGGAAAAAACAAGAGTGCCGGACGATTTCTATTCTATGAGGCTCCTGAAACAGGAATGCTAGGCTTTTTACCGTGTGGCTACTAAGGCGGCCGATTTCATAAACGCATCCAATGCTGCCCGCGTCGGCAGGCCGTCATTGTCCCCGAGGCTTTGCATCTGGATGGAGCAAATCGCATTGCCCTGCATTAAAAGCGCCTGATCGTCAAGATGCTCCAGCATGCCGGCCAGAATGCCAGATACAAAACCATCACCTGCCCCAATGCGGTCAACCAAATGTTTCACTTCATATTTTGGCACTGCCGCTTCAGCAAATGAACCATCTTCGAATTTTTTCTTTGAATACGAACCTTTTTCCACTAAATTGATGATCACCTGCCGCACACCTCTGGATAAGTAAAAATCCGCCATCTTTTCTTTTTCATGCTCGCCGGTTAAAATCTGTGCTTCTTTTGCATTTGGCATGACGACATCACAAAGGCAAGCGATTTCATTTGTCCGTTCCATCATCTTTTCTTCCGATTCCCAAATTACCGGACGCAAATTCGGATCAAACGTAATCGTAAGGCCGTATTTCCGGGCTTTTTCAATCAGCGCCAAAGTTGTCTCGTAACCACTATCGCTTAATCCCGCCAAAATGCCGTCTAGATGGAGGATCTTTGCTTCTGAAAAATCAACCTGGCGAACGGCTTCTTTTGTTAGTTTAGAAGCAGCACTGTTCTTCCTGAAATAAACGGTTTCCGGATCGCCAATCTCCGACAGCCCTTTTAACATGAAACCCGTTGGATATGTTGGTGTTGAAAAAACATAGGTGGTATCAATGTTCTCATTGTTTAAGAAATTTTTCACATATACGCCGAAAGGGTCTTCCCCAATCTGCGTCAAAAACGAAACCGTGTGCCCGAGCCTGGAAACCCCGACAGATACATTCACATCCGCACCGGCCATATAACGGGTATAATGCCGGACAGCATGGAGCGGCCCCTTTTCATCCGCAATAAACAACACAAGCGGCTCACCGGCAGTGATGATCTCGCTCATTTGATTCGCCTCCATATAATTTCTAAATAAGAAATTAAGTTTACTATTTGTATTACAATTTCATTATAGAGGATTATGGCGATTGGTCAAGGAATTTCGGCATTGTGTTGTAAAAAAAGAAAGCTCCTCTTTGGAGAAGAGAAGCTTATTGCTATACATCCTATTTCAACTCTTCCATTGGGACAAAATCCATATCATCATAGGTAATATTTTCCCCGCACATTGCCCAGATGAACGTGTAATTGCTCGTCGCTACCCCGCAATGGATCGACCAGCTCGGGGAAATCACCGCCTGTTCTGAGGATAGGATAAGGTGCTTGGTTTCATCCGGTTTGCCCATGAAATGGAATACCCGTGTATCCGATTCCATGTCAAAGTACAAATACGTTTCCATACGCCGTTCATGCGTATGGCTTGGCATGGTGTTCCAGGCATTGCCCGGTTCAAGCACAGTGTAACCCATTTGCAGCTGGCAGGACTCGCAAATATTCGGATGAATATATTGATAGATTTTCCGCTTGTTCATAGACAGATCTTCGCCTGTTTCACGCGGCGTAATCTGGTCAATGCTGATCTTCACATTTGGATATTTGTGATGCGCGGGCACTGAAACAACATAAAACTTCGCCGGGTTAGTGGGGTCGTCCGATTCAAACACGACGTCTTTTGTCCCTTTTCCTATGTAATAGCCGTCCTGTTTTTTCATCGGGTCTTTTTTGTCTTCTATCGTGATACTGCCGGGCCCTCCGATATTGATGACGCCCAGTTCCCTTCTTTCCAGAAAGTAGTCTACACCAAGTTCTTTTGAAAGCCGGATCTCTAGCGGCTCATTTGTCGGTGTAACCCCACCGAAAATCTGCCGATCATTATGGGTATAAGTCAGCATGATTTCGCCGGGAACAAAAATCTTTTCCACTAAAAACTCTTTCCGTAACTGTTCTGTAGTGTAGTGCCGGATGTCTTCCGGGCTGTGGGTATATCTTGTTTCCATGGTTTGGGACATTTCAATCACTCCTTGTGAATTTTTTATAAATCAAAGTTGATTTACCACACGAGCCAGCCACCGTCTACTGCAAGAATATGGCCGGTCACATAGTCAGATGCAGGGCTTGCTAAAAAAATGATGGCGCCCATTAAATCGAAAGGTTGTCCCCATCTGCCCGCCGGTATTCTGCTTAAAATTTCTTCATTCCGGTTTTCGTCCGCACGAATCGGGGCAGTATTAGCAGTCTCAATATATCCTGGGGCAATCGCATTGACCTGGATATTGAACGTGCTTAATTCATTGGCAAACGCTTTCGTAAGGCCTGCAACACCATGCTTGCTGGCCGTGTAGGACGGAACGAACTTCCCGCCCTGAAAAGAAAGCATAGAAGCAACATTGATGATTTTCCCGCTTTTTTGTTTCGCCATTTCTTTTGCGGCTGCCTGGCTTAAGTAGTAGACGCCATTTAAATTCACATCAAGAACGTTCTCCCAGTCTTCATCTTTATACTCCAACAGCGGCGCCCGTTTAATAATGCCAGCGTTGTTCACAAGAATATCAATCTTGCCGTACGTTTCAATGCAGCCATCAATCACTTTCTTTGCTGCTTCTTTCCCGCTCAAATCTGCCTTTACGATCACGGCTTTCCTGCCCTGTTTTTCAATGAGAGACTTCGTCTCCTCGCCGCTCGACCGGTGCACCGGCAAATACAAATCGGCCCCCGCTTTCGCCAGCGCAACGGCATATGCCTGCCCAAGCCCTGTCGCCGACCCGGTTACCACCGCCACTTTGCCTTTTAAACTGAAAAAGTCAAGGGTGAAATCGTCTAGATCCATGTGAAATCCTCCTAATAATTGAAATTATAAAAAAACTGAATGCCGACAGTACAATCTGCCCCGCGAATTCACGATCATCTGTCATTTCCCGCGCTATGCTGGACGCAACAATAACTTAGAGCAATATAGAAAGATAAATCATGACAGCCGTTCCTTATCCCGATCTCCCGTTCCTAAAAGGAAGCCCTGTAAAACGACATGCGGCAGAGTATGACAGAATAGTACACTTGCATTCACAGCTTATTCGTCGAAACACAGCGAAAAATGATCTAAATGGAACCAATAAATACACCTATAAAACCTCATTACTAAATGAACAGAGCTGCCTTCTTGAATTTTAAGAAAGCAGCCGCTTATCAAAATTTTATGATTATACCAAGTAAACTGCTGTGTTTTCTATCCCCTGTTTCTTTTTATCCTTGAATAAATGTACCCTTTTCCCAACGACCGTTTTCCAAATCATTTGCAATTTGTTTAAATTTATCATCAGGCAAATTATATAAAAGGGTGATAATAATTGCAGCAAGTAGTAAAGCGACAGCCGGATAAATCGTCATTGCCCCTTTAATTCCAAGCAATGTTGTTGATGATTGATGGGCATTCGCAATATATCCCGTTGCAGCAAGAATACCTGCTGAAACCAATGCTGCAATAGATTGGGCAATTTTTCTCGAGAAGTTAAAGGCAGCATAGGTAATCCCTTCTTTACGTACACCTGTATGCCAGTGGCCGTAGTCAATCGTATCAGATACAAAAGCCCAGGTAACACCGTTCGGAATGGCTAAAGCCACATACCCGATCGTAACTAAAATAATGAATGTTACAATGTTTGTTGGAATGACAAAATTCAATGCGTCCGCAACGACTCCAATGATAAGCCCGCCAATTGCTGTTTTTTTCTTGCCAAACTTTTTTACCAAAAATGGGATGAGTGTAATCCCTGCAACAGAGCAGCCCATCATGATAAAATTAATAATTGGTTGCAAACCGATGTTATTCAGATTGTATTTACAGAAATAAATCATCATTTGGTTGTTTGTATTCATAGCAGAAATTGTAAATAATGTCATTAAAATCAGGCTCCACAGCGGTCTGTTCGTAAATACGACCCGAAGATAATCTTTCATCGTTTCGCGTTCTTTGCTTCGTGAATTTTCAGCATGAATATGTTCTTTTGTATTGATATAGCATATAAAGAAACCGCATATACCAATGAAAGCCATAATAGCTGCAGTAACGGCATAACCTACTTTTGTGTTTGAGAACAACAGCATAATTGGAACAAAAGCAACACCAGTTACCAATTGGGCGCCAATTGAGCCGGCCTGCCGTGTAGAAGCCATGAAGGATCGGTCATCTACATTTCTTGTCATGACAGAAGCCAAAGACCCGTATGGCACATTTGTAAACGAATACAAAATACCCCAAGCCATATATGTTGCATATGCGTAAACGATCTTCATCGTTGGTGATAAACCGGACGGCATTATAAAGATAATGACTGTCATAATCGCTAGCAATACAGAAGAAACCATCATAACTGGACGAAACTTACCGCGCTTTCCGGGGGTTCTCGAATCAATGATGGATCCGGCTAATGGATCCATAAATGCATCAAAGATTTTTGTAATCGAAAAAACACCGGCGGCTGCCGCAGCGCTAATGCCTGCGACATCCGTATAGAAATTGGTCAAATAAGATTGCCCCAAATCAAACATAAAACCATTCCCAAAATCACCAAAACCGTAACTCACTTTTTCTTTTAACGAAATACGCTTGGATGCATGCTGCGGATCAATTATCTTTTCCGCGGTCGTTTTTACAACGCTTTCAGCCATGTTTCTGCACCACCTATTTTTATTAAAAAGTGTGAAATCCTCCAATTCCGGAACATACAAAAGCCTTATTACTCAAAAAAGCCAAAATATCGATAAGCGTTATTGTAAGCAATATCTTCAATGATTTTCCCGATCTGTTCTTCATCATCGGGGATTTGTCCCCGTTCTGCCCATTCGCCAAATAGCTCGCATAGTACCCTGCGGAAATATTCGTGGCGCGGGTATGACAGGAAACTGCGTGAATCGGTTAACATGCCGACAAAATTTGGCAGGAGGCTTTCTTCTGCAAACATTTCCAATTGCCTACGCATCCCGCTTCTTGTATCGTTAAACCACCAGGCGCATCCCAGCTGCAATTTCTGAACCGTATCTTTTTGGAAACAGCCCATCATTGTGACAAGCGGAAGCCAATCATTCGGGTTTAAAGAATAAAGAATCGTTTTTGGAATGATATCTTCATTTTCTGCACGGGCAAATAATTTCCCGTAAGATTCTGCAATACTTCGATCATTCAATGCATCATACCCCGTATCAGGCCCCAGTTTTTCAAACATGGGCCCATTTAAGTTCCTGTAAGCATGGATGTGATATTGCATGACCCAGCCTTTTTCGTGATAAATGCGCATAAGTTCTATTAACAGCGCTGTACGATATTGATTGATTTCGTTTAGATTCAAGTCTTCCTTTGATAACGCTTTCTTTATAATCATATCCAATTGTTGCGGCGCCGTCTCTGCATACGTAAAAGTATCCAGGGCATGGTCGGATAACCGACCGCCTCTTTCATGAAAATATTCAATTCGGTTTCGAACAGCCGAAACGAGATCCGAGAAGTTTTGGATTGAAACGCCTGAAACAGTTGCTAATTTGTGGACATAATCAGCGTATTCTTTATTCTGGATGTTCAGCACCTTATCGGGCCGGAAAGCCGGCAGCACCTTAAAACCATTTTCCATCTCGGATTCCTGTAACAATTTATGGTATTGAAGGTCATCCACCGGGTCATCTGTTGTGCAAACCACTTTCACATTGCTGTTTTTAATTAAATTCCGTGGTTTAAAATCATCTGTCGCCAGCAATTGATTTGCCTGTTCCCAAATGGCCGGTGCCGTTTTGCGGTTTAAAATCGTATCAATTTCAAAGAAACGCCGCAACTCCAAATGCGTCCATTCATAAAGTGGATTGCCCACTGATTTTTCAATCGTTTCCGCCCATTTTAAAAACTTTTCGTAAGGGTCAGCATCACCCGTAATATATTTTTCCGGGACACCGTTTGCGCGCATTAAACGCCATTTATAATGGTCACCGTAATGCCCTTCATTGATCCACACTTGTGCCAAATCTCTGAAATTTTTATTTTCGTAGATTTCCTTCGGGTTCAGGTGGCAATGGTAATCAATAATCGGCATTTTTTCGGCATGGTTGTGAAATAATTTCTTGGCAAAATCTGTTGTTAAAAGAAAATCTTGATTTAAGAACATGTTCTATACCTTCTTTTTGGAATGGAATAATGGTTTATTCAGTAACGCCGTTCTTAAATATCGCAATCTCATGCAGATGGCGGATCTCATTTTTCGTCTTCTTCCCGCTCGCGACTTCAAGAATAAAAGAAATAAATTGTTCTACTACTTCGTCCATTTCTTCATCAAGCAGCCGTCCCGCGTTGAAATCAATCCACTGCTTTTTCTTTTCATAAAGTTCGGTGTTCGTCGATACTTTCACAGTTGGCACAAAGGTTCCAAACGGTGTGCCCCTGCCGGTTGTGAACAGGACCATCTGGCAATCCGCCGCTGCAAGCGCTGTTGAGGAAACAAGATCATTTCCGGGTGCCTGAAGTAGGGATAACCCTTTTTCCTTTAGTTTTTCTCCGTATTCCAGCACATCGACCACTGCGGATGTCCCCGCTTTTTGCGTGCAGCCGAGCGATTTGTCTTCCAAAGTGGTGATCCCGCCGGCCTTATTGCCCGGAGAAGGATTTTCATAGATTGGCTGCCCGTAAGAAGCAAAATAATCTTTAAATTGATTAATGAGCTTCACAATTTTATTGAATACGATTTCATCTTTTGCTCGTGCCATTAACATTTTTTCGGCACCGAACATTTCCGGGACTTCCGTTAAAACAGTGGAGCCGCCTTGAGAAATGACAAAATCTGAAAATCTTCCAAGCAGTGGATTGCCGGTAATGCCCGAAAATCCGTCTGAGCCGCCGCATTTTAATCCAATTTTCAATTCTGATAGAGGCAGATCGATCCGCTTGTCTTCTTTTGCAGCCTCATTCAATTCTTCCAGTAGTTGGAAGCCTGTTTCCACTTCATCTTCAACATCCTGGCAAATCATAAACTTTACGCGCTTTTCATCAAACTCTCCCATTTGTGCCTTCATTTCATCTAGCTGGTTGTTTTCACAGCCAAGCCCGAAGATGAGCACACCGCCGGCATTTGGATGGGCGGCCGCATCCATTAAAATCTTGCGGGTGTTCTGCAAATCATCCCCCAGCTGGGAACAGCCGTATGGATGTTTAAACAATATAATTTCATCAAATGCGCCGTTATCAGGGTGATTCGCCTTAAATTGGTCAACGAGGAGATCACCGATCATATTGATGCACCCAACAGTCGGAATGATGTATAAATCATTGCGTATCCCGGCTTTTCCGTTTTTCCGCAAATAACCTTTAAAAGTGCGGCTGTCTTTCGGAAAGATGCGGGGATGCAGTTCCGGCTTGTACTCGTATTCCACTTTTCCGGAAAGATTGGTGCTCACGTTATGGGTATGGACCCAGCTGCCTTGTTCAATCTTTTTTGTCGCATGCCCAATGGGTGACCCGTATTTTATAATGTCCGCGTTCTCCTCGATATCTTCTAAAGCAATTTTGTGTCCTCTTTTTATTGCCTCATTTACGGTGATCGCCCTCTCCCCTGATGTAAGGACATCACCCGGCTCTAAATCCTGAAGAGCAACGAGTACATTATCCCGGGGGTTTAGCTGAATGGTTTTATTTTTCAACCGGTAATGCCTCCTCGTTGGCCTGCTGCACTGCCCTGCGAACGCCCTCTTTTTCTATCAACTGTAAGCCTTTTTCAACTTGAGCGGGCAGGCCGTCAATTTTTGTCAAATCCATTCCCCATAAGGTTTCGTTGCTTAAAATGTCCCAAACATAGCGATCGGAGTGATACGCCATTGAAAACTCTTTCAAAACATCCGGCAAATCAATTGCTTTAGCAGAGGCAGGATCCTGCTCTCCATAAATTTTCAACAGCCCGGATAAAGCTAACGCAATTCTTGACGGGATTTTGTGGAACCTTTTTACATGCTCCGCCAATATGGGAAGGAGGCGTGCCTTAAATTTTGAAACGCTGTTTAAAGCAATCGCGTCCAGCTGGTGTTCCATATACGGGTTTCTGAAACGTTCCTGAATTTCCGCCGCGTAACTTGTCAACTCTTCTTTTGGCAAATCCAATGACGGGATGATTTCCGCAAACATTTCGCGGTCAATCAACCGGTAAAAATCGGGATCTTCCATTACCCCGCCGACAGTTTTAATGCCGGCAAGTCGCGCCAAGCAGGCCATTGTTGTATGGGGGGCGTTTAGTAAGTATACTTTCCGGTCGCGGTACGGTTTTAAATGCTCGGTAACCACGACATTCAGCCCCGCTTTTTTGAGCGGCAGTTCTTCTTCAATCTCCTTGGGCCCTTCAATCACCCAAATGAGAAATGGTTCTGCTTTTGCAATTAACGTATCTTCATAGCCCCATTCTTCCCAAAATTTTTCTGCGCGGTCTTTCGGGTAGCCCGGGACAATCCGGTCGACCAAGCTGGAACAGAAAGTATTTTCTGTTTCAAGCCAGCTGCTGAAATCTTCGCCAAGCTGCCACTTATCCGCATAGCGGTGCACAATTTCTTTCAGTGCCTTGCCGTTATTTTCAATGAGCTCGCAAGGAATGATGTAAAACCCCTTTTTTCCGGCCTTATATCTTTCATAGAGCAGTGCCGTCAGTTTTGCCGGGAAACTTACGGGGGGCCGGTCGGATAATGCATCTCCTTCATGATAGACGATGCCGGCTTCCGTCGTATTGGAAAAAATAAACCGGATGTTGTCATCATGAGCCAATTGTAAATAGGCGTCATAATCTTCATAAGGATTGATCCCGTTATTTACCGATGAAATAATCTCATGGGACTGGACTGCTTTTCCATTTTGCATTCCTTCCAGCATGACTGTAAATAAATAGTCCTGTCCAGCAAGTTGCCCTACTCTTCCGCGTGGCATTGATTGTACAATTGTCACCCCACCTTGAAAAAGTCCACGTTTGTTCATTTGCTGAATCTGCCAGTCGACAAAAGCCCGAAGAAAATTTCCTTCTCCAAACTGAATGGCTTTTGTTGGATACCGTTGCAGGTCTTTCACGTACGAGTAGGATAATTTTTTCAAATTCGCCCCTCCTTTATTTCCTATTTGGAAATCAAGTTTCTTATTTGTTCTTACACTCCTTATTATAATCCGCTTTCAAATTTATTCAATAGTTTTTTTGCTTTTTTTGAGCACTTGTTTACCGAACGACTTCCCGGCCGGAAGCGCCTTCCCATGATCGGACTTCGTCTGCTGAAAGCGGCAGCGCATCCCCGTTCACAGAATGTTTCAACACAGAGGTGGCAGTCGCAAATTGTACGGTTTCTTCCGGATCCATCCCGGTTAAGAAGCCGTGGAGCATCCCCGCCGCATAGGCATCCCCGCCGCCGATCCGGTCTACGATCTGCTCCATACGGTAACGCCTGGATTGTATAAAAACACCGCCAGTCCAGAGCATGCCCTGCAATTCATGGCAGGTCGGGGAGATGACGTTCCGGTCTGTCGCATAGAGTGCGCGGAGATTCGGGTACTTGCGGCTGATTTCCCGGTAACATGCTTCCATATTGCCGGGCACAGCCACCGATGCATCAATGCCAAAAAAGTTTCGGGCATCAAGATAGTTGGCACAGCAGTAAGTGAGCATCGGCAAGATCGGGATAATGGCTGCCCTCGCCTCTTCCATCGTCCACATTGCCGGCCGGTAATTGATGTCGTAGCTGACCGGAATGCCGCGATCAAAAGCCGCTTTAACGAGAATTTGCCCATAATATTTCCATGATTCGGACACAGCAAAGGTAATGCCGGTTAGGTGGAAAAGGGCCACATCCGCAAAAAGCCGTTCAAAATCCCACTCGCCAATATCCATCTGTGAAAAGCTGGAACTTTCCCTGTCATAGATCACTTTGGAATTGCGCAATGTGCCCCCCTGTTCCAAAAAATAGATGCCAAGCCGGTTGCCGCCCATTAGAAGACGGGAAGTATCAATACCGCTTGCCCGGAGGCTTCTTACTGCAGCCGCTCCCAAAGAGGAAGCCGGTACTTTGCTCGCAAACGCAACGTCATGCCCGAAACTGGCAAGCGTTGTGGCAACATTCGCCTCCGCCCCGCCGTAATTTACATTGAAAGAATGGCTGCAGGATAAAAGATCTCCCGGGGAGGTGGAAAGGCGCAGCAAAATCTCTCCAAGTGTTAAAATTTTAGGCATATTGACCCCTCGATTGCTGATGCACGGCTTCTGTTAGTTGCTGATATTTGTCCACAAACGCTCTTGCTGTCTCGGTCACTTTCGCAAAATCATTGGTTTCGGCAGGTTTCAATAAACTTCCGCCCACGCCAAGGATTTTACAGCCTGCTTTGATCCAATTTTCCATATTGTCCAGACTGATTCCGCCTGAAGGCATGATTTCAAGTTGCGGCAGCGGGGCTTTAACGTCTTTTACAAATGCCGGCCCGACAATATTGCTTGGGAACAGTTTAATTACTTCCGCCCCCGCCTGCATGGCCGCTTTCATTTCATTCACCGTCATACAGCCCGGGATATAAGGGATTTGATAAAGGTTACAAAAAGCAGCCGTTTCCGGATCAAATGTCGGCGCGACGATGAATTTTGCCCCGGCCATTTGCGCGGTCTGGGCGGTCTGGGCATCCAGTACAGTGCCGGCTCCAACGAGGACATCATCACGGTCTTGGTACAGTTCCGTCAATTTTTTGATGGCAACATCCGCATTCGGAACGGTAAAAGTCAATTCGATGCTGTTGATCCCGCCGGCAATCAGTGCATCCGTAATACGTAAAGCTTTTTCCACGGAGTCTGCACGCAGCACGGCAACGATTCCATTTTTTTCTAACGCCTGCAAAGTCTGCATTTTTTTCATGGTGGACGCTCCTTTTAATTTCTATATAATAAACTTTATTTATGAATAGTAAATTCAATTTCATTTTACAACACACTCTCTCCTATGTAAACCATTTCATGAAAGAGAAAATAAAAAAAACTTGCCCCGTGTCGGAACAAGTTTTTTCCATTAGCCATTCACTTTGCTTTCAATTTTTTGTCGTGCCTCTAAGATGCTTGTAATCATTTTTTGCTTCTTTTCTTCTGTGATCCGGAACCGCGGGGCACTAACGCTCATCATGCCTTCGATCTTTCCGTTCCGCTTGATAACCACCGCAATACAGTAAATATCTTTTTCATTTTCTTGGTTGTCAATTGCATACCCACGCTGTTTGACTTCCTGGAGATCTTGAATCAGTTTTTCCGGGTCCGTAATCGTGTTTTCCGTTCTTTTTTCAATCGTAATCCGGGACAAATAATCACGCACATCTTTCTCGCTCTGTTCAGCCAAGTACGCTTTTCCCATCGCAGAACAATACAGCGGCAGCGTATGCCCGACCTGCGAGCTTAAAATGATTTGCCCTTTTCCGTTCAGCTTTTTCACGTACACCACATGATCCTGTTCATAAATACCAAGGTGGACGGTTTCGCCAATGGTGTCATTCAGTTCTTCGAGCACCGCTTCCGCCACGTTTACAATATTAAAAGATTTGCGGGCGGTTTCCCCGTAACGGATAAGCGCGGTACCGAGCGTATATTTTTTTGTCTCTTCATCCCGTTTCACAAAATCAATCGAGCAAAGGGTATTTAAAATTTTTAAGACCGTGGATTTGCTCGTATTTAAAGCCGTGCAAATTTCCTGCAAGCTCACCGGGTCCACCCGGTATTCCAGATAGTCCAGTATATCTTTCGCACGGATCAGCACCGTGCCGTACGGTTTTTTTTCCGTTGTCGTCTCCATCTTTTTATGCTCCCGTCTTTTTGAAGTAGCCAAATAAGAAACTTTGAATACCCTCTTTATAACATAATTTAAAAAGGTTGTAAAACGGGACGTGATGGATTTCCAGAAGAGAAAATGATGGATAAGAATCGTGAAGTTGTCCGAAGTATTGGACAAACGTATGATGCGCATCATATCATTGAGAATAACTTTGATGGCCCTCATGCGTGGTGGAATATGGAATATTCATCTTGCAAAATATCCGAATGAAACCAAGCGGCATACATGGAAAGGGAGCGACGTCAGAAAAACTGTTTTCAAGGAGGTAAAAGATCAAATTGGCTAATTTTGAATTTATGAATAGGTACAAGCATAAAATTTATAATGTAACGGAAAATGATATTTTAATCGCTGAGCAGAGAATGAACATAAGTTTTCCGGTCAAGTCTTTTTTTGTG